>NZ_JAUYVV010000040.1:0-10911 GCF_030689165.1 Oceanobacter sp. 4_MG-2023
CGTCATTTCGCTGCATTCGTCGCCTTGCCCTGAACAACGGCAACACTCGCGCAGAGCCGTGCAGGATTAAATAGATGCCCCTATAGTTCGTTAGATCGGCCAGAATGACTCCGCACCTGGGGGCATCTGGAGGCATCCGTTGGTATCAAGGGCAAGTTGTGACCATTACTCGTTTTATCCCGTACTACTCCGCTCGATGGCTATCTGCCCGTTTTATCCTCTTGTCAGCCGCCGGGCTGGCTGTCGTGTTCCTGCTATTGCTGAGTCCGGCTGCGGCGGCAATAACCAGTGCTGCATCCAAAACGTTACCAGAGCCTGCGGCCAACCTTGATCTTACGGCAGAAGAACGTACCTGGTTGCTGAACCATCAGACTATCCGAGTGCATAACGAGGCCAACTGGGGGCCGTTCAATTACCACGAATACGGTCGTCCCAAAGGCTATTCGATCGAGTTTATGGATTTGCTGGCCGAAAAGCTGGGTATCCAGGTGGAGTACATCACCGGCCCAAGCTGGAGCGAGTTTATGACGATGCTGGGCACTCAAGAACTGGATGTGATGCTCAATATTGTCCAGACCGAAGATCGCAGCCAGTTTATTCTGTTTACCGAGCCATACGTTACCAATCCTCCAGGCATTGTGGTGCGTGATGACAATCATGACGTCCGTGACCTGAGGGATCTGAACGGTCGGGTTTTGGCGATTCCCAAAGGGTTCTATTATCAGGAGCTTATCGAACGTTATTTCCCGGGCATTCAACTGTTGCTGCTGACCGACCAACTGGAAACCCTCAAAGCAGTATCCTTTGGCCACGCTGACGCGACCATCGGCGGTATAGCGATTCAGAACTACCTGATGCGCAAGCATCTGATCAACAATACCAAGGTCATTGGTGGTCTCGACGACCCGCGTTTTGAAAACAACCTGCGGATGGGCGTTCGGCCTGACTGGGGGATATTGCGGGATATTTTGCAAAAAGCACTGGAATCCGTGACCGAGCAGGAACTGAGCAACCTGGGACGTCGCTGGCTCAGCAGTGGCTTGCAGAGAACCCAGGTGTTGCAACTGGACAAGGAAGAAAAAGACTTCCTGGCCGCTCACCCGGTATTACGAGTTCATAATGAAATGGACTGGCCGCCGTTCAACTTCAATGAACAAGGCAAGCCCAAGGGGTTTTCGATTGATGTGATGGATCTGATTGCTCAAAAGACCGGCTTTCGTATTGAGTACATCAGTGGCCCGGGTTGGGGGGATTTTCTTCATATGATCAGCAATCGCCAGCTGGATATGATGCTCAATATTGTGAATACCCCGGAGCGGCGGCAGTACATCCGTTTTACCCGTCCGTATGCTGTTAATCCAAACATTATTGCCAGTAAAAAAAGTAACAAATACGAAAACATCGACAGCCTGAAAGGTAAAACCGTTGCTGTCCCGCGAGGCTTTTTTTATGAAGAAGTGCTCGGCAAGGAATACCCGGAGATCAAACTGCATCTGGTGAAAAATGCCATTGACGGGCTGAAAGCCGTTTCCATTGGCAAGGCTGATGCGGCAGTCGGCGAAGCGGCGGTCTTTAACCACCTGATTGCCGGCAATATGTTGAATGACCTCACCATTTCCGGTGAAGTCGATATTGGCCAACCGGATCTGGCCAATTTACGGATTGGCGTCCGTTCGGACTGGCCGATTCTGCAGGGAATTATGGACCGTGCCGTGGACTCCTTGTCCCGTGATGAGCAAGCAACTATTTCCCAGCGCTGGATGGGCAATGAAAACTATATTGCCAGACCCGGCAGCGGTATGGCGCTGACCGCCAGCGAAAAAGCCTACCTGGAAAAACAGCCCAACATTACTTATTGCGCCAACCCCGACTGGATGCCGCTGGAAAAAATCGGCACGGGCGGTAAGCACGAAGGCATGGTGGCGGATTATCTGGGCCTGATGGCCGACCGTATCGGGATTGGCCTGACCCTGGTTCAGACCGACAGTACCGCGCAGTCGCTGGAGTACGCCAAAAGCCGCCGTTGCGACATCATGTCGGCGGCATTTGAAACTCCGGACGCCGTACGTCAGCTGAACTTCACCAAACCATATTTGCGTTTGCCACTGGTGATTGCCATTCAGGAACGATCGTTGTTTGTGGATGGCCTGAAATCACTCGACCAGCAAACCATCGGAGTGCCTCAAGGATATGGGTTGCTGACCAAGCTGCAGCAGGATTATCCGAGCCTGGAGGTGATTGAGCTGCCCGATATCAGCACCGGTCTGCGCCAGGTTGAAGAAGGCCGGATATTCGGCATGATTGGAGCGATCGCCCCGATCGGTCATGCCATCCGCAAGGACCGTTTTATTGATCTCAAGATTGGTGGCCGTCTGGATGAAGACTGGAAGCTGGCAATTGCTGTGCGTAACGATACGCCCGAGCTGCTTTCGATGTTTAATAAAGCCACCGACTACATCACTGAAGAAGAGCGTTCCAAAGTGTTTCAGCGCTGGGTCGCCGTGACATTTGAGCAACAGGTGAATTACCACTTGGTGTGGAAGCTGGCAGCGCTAGTGTCAGTGATTATGCTGGCCATTGTGCTTTGGAACTGGAAGCTGGCGCGTCTGAACCAGCGTTTGAAAACCGAGATGGAATTGCGGCATCAGGCGGAACAGCAACTGCAAGACACCAACTCCGAGCTGAATCGTAAAAACAGCGAGCTGTCGATACTGTCCACAACCGATAACCTGACTGGTCTGGCGAATCGTCTGTCGATTGAGCGTCAGCTGGACAAGGTGCTGGAAGATCAGCAGCGGGAAGGATCGTCTTTCTCTGTCATCATATTGGATATCGACCACTTCAAGCAGATCAACGACCAGTATGGCCATTTGCTGGGGGATGAAGTACTGAAGCGCATGGCCCGTCTGCTGGAAGATAATACGCGCACCAGCGACCAGATTGGCCGTTGGGGTGGGGAAGAATTCATGATTATTCTGCCAGATACCAGCGCAGCGCTTGCCTATCGGTTGGCAGAAAAAATACGCACAGCCATTGCCGCGGAACAGTTCGAAGATGCTGATCACGTCACTACCAGTATTGGCCTGGTTGAAAGCCTCCAGCCCGGGCAGAGTGCCCGCCAACTGCTGCTGAAAGCCGACAAGGCTCTTTACCAGGCCAAAAGCCGAGGGCGTAATTGCGTCGTGGTCGCTGTAATTGCAGGTGACGACGAGACCTGTTACGTCTCTGAAGCAACGGACTGAGCCAGAGCACTGGTGAATGTCCGGAGCTATGAAACAACCATCATAAAACACTTGTTCATGGTCTGTGGGTCAAGATTATCAACGGTTGATGCTCCCTGGAACCGCCCCCTCTAACCAGTCGTTCTGCAACGCGGTACACTGGAGGTATCTGGAGGAGACTATGAATCTGAACAGCCTGACGGAAGACCTTGCCAATCAACTACTGCTGCGCCACTGGCGTCTGGCGACGGCGGAATCCTGCACTGGTGGCGGTATCGCTGCTGCCTGTACCGACCTGCCTGGCTCATCAGCCTGGTTCGATTGCGGGTTTGTGACCTATTCAAACGAGGCCAAGATGCAACTGCTGGATGTATCGAAAGAGACGCTGGTGGTGGATGGTGCGGTCAGTGAAGCGACGGTCAGAGAAATGGTGGCTGGTGCGGTGAGTAACAGCCGTGCTGATGTGGCGGTGTCGGTCAGTGGTATCGCCGGGCCGGGTGGAGCCGTACCCGGCAAACCAGTCGGTACCGTCTGGTTTGCCTGGGGGAATCATCGCCGTATTGGTGCCGAATGTTGCCATTTTGATGGTGACCGTGCTGCGGTACGCCAGCAAGCCATTGCCCATGCCATCCTGGGGTTGACCCGCTGGCTGGAGCAGGCATAAAAAACTGTGAATCCATCCAGTAAAAAACACTTTGCCGGGTTGGCGCTGATAGGAATTTGTGTTTAACTACTGGTCAAATTTACAGTAAAAACTTTCCGGGCCAGCCAGTGAATTTGACGCCCTGGTGATTAGAGGATATTCAATGGACGCGAACAAACAAAAAGCCCTTGACGCTGCTCTGGGTCAGATTGAACGTCAGTTTGGCAAGGGTGCCATCATGAAGATGGGCGAGCAGCCCCGTGAAGCCATTCCCGCGGTTTCTACCGGTTCCCTAGGGCTGGATATCGCGCTCGGCATCGGCGGTTTGCCAATGGGGCGTATTGTTGAAATTTACGGGCCGGAAAGTTCAGGTAAAACCACCCTGTGTTTATCAACCATGGCGCAGGCGCAGAAACAGGGCAAGACGGTTGCCATTATCGATGCGGAACATGCGCTGGATCCTCTGTATGCCGAAAAACTCGGTATCGACCTCGACAGTCTGCTGGTTTCCCAACCGGATACCGGTGAGCAGGCGCTGGAAATCTGCGACAGCCTGGTACGTTCTGGCGCGGTCGATGTCATTGTGATTGACTCTGTGGCAGCGCTGACTCCAAAAGCCGAAATCGAAGGGGAAATGGGCGACAGCCACGTTGGCCTGCAAGCCCGGTTGATGTCTCAAGCGCTGCGTAAAATTACCGGTAACGTCAAAAACGCCAACTGTCTGGTGATTTTTATCAACCAGATTCGGATGAAAATCGGCGTTATGTTTGGCAGCCCGGAAACCACTACCGGTGGTAATGCCTTGAAGTTTTATTCCTCCGTTCGTCTGGATATCCGCCGTACGGGTTCGGTCAAGCAGGGTGATGAAGCCATTGGTAACGAGACCCGTGTCAAAGTGGTCAAGAACAAGGTCGCTCCTCCCTTCAGACAAGCAGAATTCCAGATCATGTATGGCGCGGGTATCTACCATATGGGCGAGATTATTGATCTGGGTGTGAAGTGTGAACTGGTACAGAAAGCCGGTGCCTGGTACAGCTACCAGAACAACAAGATCGGTCAGGGCAAGGCCAATGCCGCCGCATATCTGGAAGAACATCCGGAAATTGCCGCTGAAATCGAAGCCGGTATCCGTGCCCAGCTGATTGTTGTCCCCAACCTGGAGCAGCCTGCCGACAAAGACAATGTCGAAGCCAAAGAAGACTGAGCCATGCACTATCGCCAGTCTGGTGGAACTGCGCCCGCAGCTACGCCAGGCTGGTATCGACCTGCTGTCCCGCCGCGAACACAGCCGTGATGAATTACACAGTAAGCTGACACGCCGTTTTTATGGACAAATCGACGACGCTATCCGTCTTTCTTTCGAGCCATTATTGACCGATATTCTGGATGATTTTGCTCAACGGGGCTGGCAAAGTGATGAGCGTTTTGCTCGATCTTTTTTGCGTACCCGTTTTCAGCGGGGGCAGGGGCCATTACGTATCCAGCAAGAGTTGCGGCAGCGACGGGTTGCTGACGATATTGTCCGCATGACATTGGCAGACAGCGATGCTGACTGGTTTGAATTGGCCAGAGCCGGAGCCGCCAAAAAATTGGGGGTGCGTGGCGAACTGGCCAAAATCCGCCTTGCTGATCAGAAAGAAAAAGCCCGTCTTTACCGTTTTCTAGGCTATCGCGGGTTTAACCCAGACCAGATTCAGTACGCACTGGATGCCTGTTGTGAAGCTCACGATGAGCAGGACGAGCGCTGGGACTGGTAGTACTCAGGAAAACGCACAGCCTGCCTTGATGCCCACCTTTTTCAGGATAATGGCCAACGGACAAAAGCCGGTAAACGCGGCTTGAAACAGATTGGCGCCAACAAAGGCAGTAAACCAGAGCCAGTACACATGGTGAAACTGGGACAGGGCCACACTCACTAAAATAAAGCATCCGGCAAGCGCAAGTACCATACGGTCGACATTCATGGCTATAACCTCGAGTCAAGTAAATTTCAGGGGGAGTATGTGAATGTATCTGCGATATCAGAACATTCAAATATAACTGTATGGTTATTTTGTTTTGAGGTCAGGTCAAGCGATTTCTTGTGAATTTCTGCTTTGCAAGAGGGCAGGACTCGGACAAAGCGGAGCAAACCGCTATACTGCCGCTTTGATGCAACCAACCTTCGGAATTACGCCCTCGTATGAAAAGCGCAGATATTCGCCAGGCATTCCTCGATTTCTTTGCCTCCAAAGGGCACGAGGTGGTGCCATCCAGTCCTTTGATTCCTGCCAATGATCCAACGCTGCTGTTTACCAACGCTGGCATGGTGCAGTTCAAGGATGTCTTTCTCGGACAAGACCAGCGCAGCTACAGCCGAGCGGTCTCGTCACAGCGTTGTGTTCGCGCTGGTGGCAAGCACAACGACCTAGAGAATGTCGGTTACACCGCCCGTCATCACACTTTCTTTGAAATGCTGGGTAACTTCAGCTTTGGTGATTATTTCAAAGAAGACGCCATCCGCTTTGCCTGGGAGCTACTGACCTCAAAAGACTGGCTGGGCCTGCCGGTCGAGAAGCTGATGGTCACGGTATATGCCGATGATGACGAAGCCTTTGACATCTGGAATAAAAAAATGGGTGTCCCGGCAGATAAAATTGTCCGCATCGGTGACAACAAAGGCAGTCGTTTTGCGTCAGACAACTTCTGGCAAATGGGTGACACCGGGCCTTGTGGCCCTTGCTCTGAAGTTTTTTATGACCACGGCGAGCATATTTGGGGTGGGCCTCCAGGATCACCGGAAGAAGACGGCGATCGCTTTATCGAAATCTGGAATATCGTTTTTATGCAGTTTGACCGTCAGCCCGACGGTGAAATGCTGCCATTGCCAAAACCATCGGTAGACACCGGCATGGGGCTGGAGCGTATTGCAGCCATCAAGCAAGGTGTCCACAGCAATTACGAAATCGACTTGTTCCAGGCGTTGCTGGCGGCTGCGGCGAAAGCCACCGGCTGTCAGGATACCGAGAACAAGTCGCTGAGGGTGATTGCCGACCATATTCGTTCTACCAGCTTTCTGGTGATCGATGGGGTTCTGCCGTCCAACGAAGGCCGTGGTTACGTTTTGCGTCGTATTATTCGCCGTGCCGTTCGTCATGGTCATATGCTGGGCGCTCCGATTGGCTTTTTCCACACTCTGGTCCCGGCATTGGTTGAACAGATGGGTGAGGCCTATCCTGATTTGGCTGAACTGTCGTCTCATGTGCAAAAGGTACTGCGTCTGGAAGAAGAGCAGTTCGCCAAGACCCTCGACAAGGGCATTGCGATTCTGAATGCTGCGATTGAAACACTGGAAGGCGACACCATTCCCGGTGAAACCGCTTTCCGCCTGTATGACACTTACGGTTTCCCGCTGGATTTGACCGCCGACGTAGCACGTGAGCGTAATCTCAAGGTAGATGAAGCCGGTTTTGATGTCGAAATGGACAAGCAGCGTCAAAAAGCCCGTGCTGCCGGTAACTTTGGTGCCCAGCATGGCACCGGACTGACGATTGACGGCGATACCCGGTTCTGCGGTTATGACGCACTGGAGAATACCGGTACGGTGAAAGCACTGTTCAAAAATGGCGAAGCCGTGGCTGAGCTACAAGCCGGTGACGAAGCCACGCTGGTGCTGGACGAAACCGCTTTTTACGCCGAAAGCGGTGGTCAGGCAGGGGATACCGGCTTTCTGACTGCAGCCGGGGTTGTGTTCCAGGTTAAGGACACCACCAAAGAAGGCAAGAACCACTTGCATCAAGGGGTGCTGGTCGAAGGCCAGGTTAAGGCCGGAGATACACTGACCGCCACGGTTGATGCTGAAAAGCGTTTGGCGACCTCCTTGCATCACTCGGCTACTCACCTGTTACACGCTGCCTTGCGCACAGTGTTGGGTGCCCATGTGGCACAGAAAGGCTCGCTGGTAACGTATGACAAGTTACGCTTCGACTTTTCTCATCTGGAAGCGATCAAGCCGGACGAACTGCAGCAGATTGAAACCCTGGTGAATCGCCAGATTCGTGCCAATACGCCAGTGACAACCCGACTGATGGATATCGATGCTGCCCGTGAAACCGGTGCCATGGCATTGTTTGGTGAGAAGTACGACGATGAAGTCCGGGTGCTGTCGATGGGAACCGACGACTTTTCGGTCGAACTGTGTGGTGGTATTCACGCCGCCCGTACCGGTGATATCGGCCTACTGAAAATCAGCTCCGAAAGTGGTATTGCTGCAGGGATTCGCCGTATCGAAGCGGTGGCAGGGCAAGCCGCACTGGATTTTGTTGGACAGCAGGAACAGGTGCTCAAGGGCATCGCGACGTCTCTGAAAGGCACCACGGAAACCGTAGGTGACAAAGTAGAGCAACTGCTGAACCGCACCAAAACACTGGAAAAAGAGCTGGAAGCCTTGAAGTCCAAACTGGCCAGCAGCGCCGGTTCCGATCTGGCTGACAATGCCAGGGAAATCAACGGCGTCAAGGTGCTGGCAGCCCGTCTGGAAGGTGCTGATGTCAACGCCTTGCGTAATATCATGGATCAATTGAAAAACAAGCTGGGCAGCGCCTTGATCATGCTGGCCGCCGAAAATGACGGCAAAGTGACGTTGTTGGCAGGTGTTACCAAAGATCTGATCAAGTCGGCCAAAGCCGGTGATGCGGTCAAGGCCTGTGCAGAATACGTCGATGGTCGTGGTGGCGGTAAGCCCGAAATGGCTCAGGCGGGTGGTCAAAAACCCGCCGGTATTGATGATGCCCTGGCCGCGTTTGAGCGCTGGGCAGCATCCGTCGTCTGATTGACCGGATATGCCCGGCCAATCGGGCAAACCGACAAGAGACATGAGTATGGATATCGACAATCATTGATATCCATACTGGTCAAAACAGGCATGGACGCCCATTATTACTGACAGATGCCAGGCAACAACTGCCACAACAGAGGTTATGTCCTTTTACTTTTCATGGGTATTTGAAGGAATAACTCTGTCCCGCTGTTCTCCGTGTTTTACATACACTCTGTATCTTTCTTGTTCATGACAATTGTTGTTTAATTAGCGCCCTTTTCAGACTAGTCAACCCCGGTTGTTACATCATGGCGTTATACGTACAGAAATATGGAGGCACGTCGGTCGGTACTGTTGAACGGATCGAAATGGTTGCCGATAAGGTAAAATCCTTCCGCGACGCGGGTCATCAGGTGGTGGTAGCCGTGTCTGCCATGAGTGGCGAAACCAACCGATTGATTGGTCTGGCCAAATCTGTTTCTGATAATCCTTCTCCCCGTGAGATGGATGTACTGGTTTCCACCGGAGAGCAGGTGACCATCGCCCTGTTGGCCATGGCTCTGGAAAAGCGTGGCGTTAATGCGCGCTCTTACACCGGCTGGCAGGTGGGTATCAAAACCGACAACGCGTTTATGAAAGCCCGGATTGAAGACATTGATACCACGGCCATGCGCACGCAGCTGGACAATGGCGGTGTGGTGATTGTGGCCGGTTTTCAGGGCGTGGATGACGACCATAACATCACGACCCTGGGACGTGGAGGTTCCGACACCACAGGGGTTGCCCTGGCAGCGGCACTGGGTGCCGATGAATGTCAGATTTACACCGATGTGGATGGCGTTTACACAACGGACCCTCGCGTTGTGCCTTCGGCCCGTCGAATGGAGCAGGTGACGTTCGAAGAGATGCTCGAAATGGCCAGTCTGGGCTCCAAGGTGCTGCAGATTCGAGCGGTCGAGTTTGCCGGTAAATACAAGGTTCCGCTGCGCGTGCTTTCCACATTCAAGGAAGGTAACGGCACTCTGATTACAATGGAGGAGAATGACTCCGTGGAAAATCCCGTTATTTCAGGTATCGCGTTCAATCGTGACGAAGCAAAGGTAACCGTCAAAGGTGTACCAGATATCCCAGGTGTCGCTTCCCGTATCCTGGTGCCCATCAGTGATGCCAATATTGAAGTCGATATGATTGTGCAAAACGTATCGGATGATGGCACAACCGACTTCACCTTCACGATTCATCGTAATGAATACAGCAAGGCAATGGCGATTCTGGAAGCAACCGCCAATGAACTGAATGCCCGTCAGGTGATCGGTACCGACAGCATCTGCAAGGTCTCTATGGTTGGGGTCGGTATGCGATCCCATGCCGGTGTTGCCAGTAAGATGTTCAAGACCCTAGCGGATGAAAATATCAACATTCTTGCTATTACCACATCGGAAATCAAAATTTCCGTGGTGATTGCAGAAAAGTATTTGGAGTTGGCCGTTCGTTCGCTGCACACTGCGTTTGGACTGGATGCCGAAGAAGATACTCAGGTTGAAGCCTGAGCATCTCTGCTCCTGTCTGTTTGGGGAACCTTCCGTAATGGATGGGCCCTAATAACCAAACATTCTTAACATCCCGGTTTTTTTCTGACCATAACGGAATATATGGTCAATACTGATAGATGAAAAGAATGGGCCTTGTGCCACAGCACCCTAGAACTACCTAGAACCAATCAATAGGATTTGCAGGAGTAACCTATGCTTATTTTGACCCGTCGCGTAGGCGAGACGTTAATGGTAGGTGACGAAGTGACCGTCACCGTCCTTGGAGTAAAAGGAAACCAGGTACGTATTGGTGTGAATGCACCGAAAGAAGTCGCAGTTCACCGCGAAGAAATTTATCAGCGCATTCAGCGTGAGAAAGATGGTGATGAATCCGCTGGTAATTACTAAGCCATCGATTTAATTGCATTTTTTTCTTTGAATTTCTAAATAACGTGGTATCATGCGCGCCGTGATCTGGAGAGATGGCCGAGTGGCTGAAGGCGCACCCCTGCTAAGGGTGTATAGGTTTATACCCTATCGAGGGTTCGAATCCCTCTCTCTCCGCCACGTTTTCTGCTTCGGCAGTAGTGTTTTATATTAGTTGACTATTATCGTTTCCTGAATATAATACGCGCCCCACGATGTGCGCTCGTAGCTCAGCTGGATAGAGTACCTGGCTACGAACCAGGTGGTCGGAGGTTCGAATCCTCCCGAGCG
>NZ_JAUYVV010000041.1:0-7661 GCF_030689165.1 Oceanobacter sp. 4_MG-2023
GCTGGTCATCAGACACCTCGTTTATGGTGGCGATATTACCACCTACGTTGGTGTCCGGAATCATTGAACCACTACAGCCAGGTTCGCGAGATCCTCCCAATGAGGGCGAAGATTTTCAAAGTTGATCGATTCCAGAAATTCTTTGCTCATTTTTACTGCTTTCCCTGGTTATTCGACATCCAGAACCTTGTCGGTTACCTCAACGATACGCTTGAAAAAAGCCACGCATTTGCTCATATCATTGCGGCTGACAAGGTAACCGGATTGCTTGTCCATAACAGACCGGTGAACAGCATCACCGCGTTTTTTAATCCACTCATCAAGTTTTACCGTAGAGGTCTTGGTTTCAAAACCGGCCCAGTTCCAGCCGGCAGTCACATCCACATTCAGAAATCGTTCAAATAGCTGCTTCGTTTTTCTGGTGTTTGGCGTATGAAAATACTTCAGTTCTTTCTCAAGGGTTCCATTTACAAAACGCGCAACCTGAGACCCCTCCAGAGGTCGCATCTGGCTTTGTAATTCTTCAGTGATTCGGTCTTCAACATAGGTTTCCCAAGCCGTCAAAGACATAATCAAGGCAGCACGTTTAAGTTCTTCCGGGTCCCGGTTATCAATCCGATCTCTATTAAGTTTGTCGTAGGCTTCCAGGATACGCTCGGCATCCTGAATGGCGATTTCAAAATTGTCTTTGGCTTTTGACATGGCGATGTCCTTATCAAAGTGATTGAGAGCGCTGGTTCAGTTGCAAGTCGATCCAACGGTCGAAGCGATGCAGTGGATCACAAATGCGGCTCATAGCACGATCCGCATTGCCAATCAGTGTGCCATGAATCGAAAGCATTCGTTGTTCCTTGGCCGCTGTGATTTTTTTGACCAAATCACTGGAAACCGGAAACTCGCCATCACTCACGATCATAATGTCAGATTTCTGCCATTGCTCTTGCTCGGACTTTTCCAATGCCAGGCGCAACGGGCCTTCGGCATCCGTACCGCCACCTAAAGACATCGATAGAAATTGAATCATTCGCTCCAGACCCTGTTCGGTTGGTGTCAATTCCAGCTCCTCAACTTCGCCATGACTGCCAAATAAATAGACATAACATTCACGCTTTTCTTTTTTGGCAACTGACAAGCACTCCAATACCAGCGCTTTGGCGATATTTTCCGGTGTACCGCTCATCGAGCCAGAGGTATCCAGACACACGATCATCGGGCCACGGTTTTTATTCGCTTGCTTCCCTGCTCTTTCTTCACGAACATCCTGTTCCTGCTCACTTATCAGCTGGACAATCTCTGTACCTTCGACGGCATAGCTGAGAAGAGCATGTTCAGCTCGGCGGGCGTGCCAGAGTTTTTTCAATACCGGATGCCCCAGAAAGGCCGCTTCTTGCGGTAACATGCGACTGATGGAGTCAGAACGGGTAATGCCTTTGGTTTCCATCGGCACCAGAGGTGTGGTGACCTCCTGTTGATGACGTGCAACCACACTCATGCGCGACACAATTTCTTCAATGATGGGCTCACCATCAGTGTCTTTCATACGCCCCAACGTTTCGATCACTTCCCGCAGTTGTGGCAGTTGCTCGACCAGCTTGTGCAGGCGCACCAGGTTCATCCAGCCGTGACTTTGCAATACACCACACGATAAATCCCACCCCAGACCCGTGATCAAACCAAGGTCGTTAAAAACTGATTCCAGCTGCTGCCACACCAGCAGACGTTCGTCCCACTCCTGCGGAAAAAAAACATCAGATCCAACGAGTACCTCCAGCCAGGCTGATACCTCTCCATGAGCCTGAATTTCGTTCAATTGCTCCTGTGTCAGCGCAGCAGTTTGCCGTTTTTGCTTTTTCTTGCTCAGAGCATCCAGCTCTTGCTGCAATACTGACAACTGTTGTTGCTTCAGATCTTCAGCATGCTGTAGTGCCAACGTTCGCTGCGTTTCCTGTTTGTGTTCCAGAGCATCAAGCAAGTCCAGAATCAGCGCATCAGTGACCTCTTCGTTATCTTTGCAATATCGGGCAATGCCCGACTGCTCAATTCGCTCCAGCACGCGCTGCTGAACAACCTCAGGCAACCAAGGGCACGGAGATATCAGCTCGGCACCAGCTAACAGGGACTGACGCAACTGCGCAAATGACTGGCAACGAGCTTCAAGCTCGCCACCGGAATGCGTAATAACGACAGGCAGCAGTGACTCTGGCAACAGATCGAGATAGCTGAATTGGTTGTTAAGCTGATTAAGCAAACCGCCAGAAGCCTTCCGGCCAGGTTGAGCGGCTGGCATGGGCAACGAATCAGTCACAAAGTTCCCCCCTCAATAACATCATCTTCTTGGGGCAGACCTTCAAAACCATTTACCAACACCTCAGAACGATCAAGAAGACCTTTTGTGTGCTTTTTGGCATTACGAATATTGGTAGTGATGTCAGGTTTCAGAGCTGGATCAATCCAGAAGTGTTCCTCGAAAACCAGATCCACCATCTCCAATTGATTATTGAGATGTTCGATATGAGCTGAAATTTGGTTCTTAACTGAAGTCACTTGCGTGACCCGTTCCTGAATATGGGAAGCGGAATAACACATCGACTCCATAAAGGGAGTATTAGGGCCATTAACCATAAAGGGTTTGTTCGTTTGGTTATACCCGCTATTCTTCTGAGTCGTTTCACCATCATATTCGCAATGATAAAGTTTCTCGCCATTATTATTTTTCTTTTGATATCGCCCACTTTTGCGGGTTGTTGATTTACCATCCGGGCCGCAGTAAAGCAGCTCGCCTCGATTATTTATTTTTTGACGTTTTGCATTTTGCTCTTCTTTCAGCTTCGACTCCCAGACAACCAGCATTTTAGCAACCCGATCCGCAGAAAAATCGCCAGTTAACGAGATCGCTTGTTTATAGACTTCTTGCAGCCCTTCGAGCTGCTCTGGCTTTTGCCAGAGGCAATGCGGCAGGATCCAGGCGTCGTAGCTGGATACTTCATCAAAACCGGAGGTAAAGGCAGAGACCTTCATCAGCTTAACCAGTTTGCGCCAGCGACGATCGGATACATAGATGTCTTCTTGCTTCAAGTAACGACGGAATTCTTTACATAGCTCAATCACGTCGCTAGTTAATTCGACCTTTTCAGCTAATTGTTGAACTTCAGCAAGATCGTCAATCTTCAGGCGTATGGATAAATCTGGGTCACAGGTTTCATTGCCAAGAGTCAGCAGGTTTTCAAAGCTGCCATCAGAAACTGGATTCACAAAACTGCGCAGCATAAATCGATCATACAGAGCATCCAGCTCCTCACCTTCCGGCAGTTCGTTGCTGGCTGCCACTACCGAGATCAGAGGTATGGGATAACGCCGATTGCCGTTGTCGAACTGGCGTTCATTCAACAGAGTCAGCAGGCTGTTGAGAATCGCACTATTCGCTTTGAATATTTCGTCAATAAAGGCGACTGAGGCTTCGGGCAAATAGCCACTTGTCAGGCGCTTGTATTTATCCTCTTCCAACGCCTGAATAGACAGTGGCCCAAAAACCTCCTCAGGAACAGAAAATCGGGTCAACAAGCGTTCAAAGTAATCAGCTTCAACAAATACATTTTTTAATCGTTTTGCCAGCTCACTTTTAGCGGTACCAGGAGGGCCAAGTAACAGTACATGCTCTCCAGCCAGAGCTGCCAACAAAATCAGCTTTACCTGTTCAGTACGTTCCAACAAGCCGTTATTCATGGCTCCAATCAGTTGGACAATTTTCTTTTTACGATCCGGCAGTACGGCTACAGACATGTTTTCCAATGTTCTATTCCTTGAGTAAATAATATTCCCTGAGCTATCGGGGCTATGGTGCTTGATAGCGATTGGTGTGCCAGAAATTCAACTTTCGGCTGAAATGCCCAGCTTTTTCATTTTATTGCTCAGCGTCTGGTGGTTGTTATACCCCAACAGCTCGGCAGCTTTGGTCTTTTGCCCAGCGCTGTGCTGTAGCGCTTGTTTAACGTAATGGCTTTCGACTTCATCCAGAAGTGCTTGAATATCAAGCCCCTGAGCTACATCACGAGCCATAATTGAGTCTTGCTTGCTGGCGGTTTTGAACAAGGCCTGCTGCATGTCATCTCCGGTAATTTCGTTACCACTGGCCCACAGCGCCGCACGTAGCAAAGTAGATTTCAGCTCACGAATATTGCCCGGCCAGCGATGCTTCTGGATAACGCTTTTGCCAGAGGCGGAAATTTTTTTACCTTCGAGTAACAGATATTCCATTTTCATTGCATCAAGCAGGCTATCGGCCAGGAACAGCACATCGCCATTACGTTCGCGTAGCGGTGGCAGGTGTAATACACCGACGGCGATGCGGTAAAACAGGTCTTCACGGAAGTCACCTTTAGCGATGTCTTCAATCAGGTTTTTGTTGGTGGCGGCGATCAGGCGGAAGTCACTGGTCTGCTCTTTGGTGTCGCCAACGCGGGTGAAGGTTTTGTCTTGCAGAACCCGCAGCAGGCGCACCTGAACGGCGGGTTCCAGCTCGCCAAATTCATCCAGAAACAGGGTGCCGCCGTTGGCTTGTTCGAAGTAGCCGGGCTTGTCGGCAATGGCTCCGGTAAACGCGCCTTTTTTGTGACCAAACAGCATGGAGTCGATCAGTTCTGGCGGAAATGCACCGCAGTTCACAGGAATAAAGGACTTGTCTGCACGAGGGCTGGCATTGTGAATGGCGCGGGCGAACAGCTCCTTTCCGGTACCGGATTCGCCATCAATCAATACTGACACTTCGTGCTCAGCCAGAATCTGCGCACGCTGAATCAACGCCTGCATGGCATCGCTGCGGGTAACGATGTCTTTAAAGGCCGCATTATCCGGTGGGTTAGTATTGCTGAGCGTTTGTAGCTGGCCAGCACTGAGGGATTTGACGGGAGGGATGTATTCCGCAGCAATTTCAAAAGGGATTTCTACCGTGTGAGCCCCCTGCTCCCTCGAGGATTGATAAAACGTTGCAGGGAAACGGGTCTTGCCAAGCAATATCCACACAGCTTGCATAGCCGGTGTGCCAGGGCTAAGCAGGATGGCAAGTTGTTCCCGCTCTTGTTCATCCAGAGAGTTTAAATACCGACTGGCATATTCATAGATCTCACCAAAGTTCACTGGTGATGAAAGTTCAACAAACTTGGCATCAATCGCGATTTCTTCGACTTCTTCATCAAGCCATTTGAGATATCCCTCAACCTGATCCTGAGGATAGTTGTACAAAAGCCTTACATTATTGAATGCATGAGTCTTAAGTGTGGCAAGCACAGGCCCATCCTGCCCCTTAAATCTTGCATCCAAATCATGCTGGCCAACCCAACTAATAAGTATCTCACTCGCCACTAGCCATTTCCTTTCTGATCGGTTCTATGGTTCTTATTCGACCATACACTAATCCAGAATGGGTTGATTTGTAAGGGATGTATGAGTCGCCGTAATACGCAGAAGAAGATCTGTGCTTTCTCGTCGGCTATGCCCCAGTGATGGCTGTCCTAATAAAAAAATTCGTGGCTGTCTCAATAAAAAAGCGCTTCAGTATTCTACGGTATCTACGATGGATGTTTCGGACGCTTGCAATTGAGCCACCAGCGGCGTGTTTTTCGAGCAGGTCAGTTGCAACTCGCTTTGCGCCCGCGTCATCCCTACGTATAACCACCGAGCACTCTGGACCAGTTGTTCATCATCACAAGATAATTCACCGCTACCCATCACAACAACCGCGGGAAACTCCAACCCCTTACTGGAAGGAATCGCCATCACAGCGACCTTGTCTTGTTGTGGGTCATACCCAAATTTGAACGACTGAGAAGCTAACCAGACACAGGGGATACCACTGCGTTTCAAATAACTGGCCAACGTCGAACCTTGCTGCCCGGTAACATACAACACTGCCATCTCGTTCCAGCGCATACATTGGGCTTTCCAACGCTGCAAGTGCGCCACGGCATGAGCCATTTCATCCAGCCAGTGCTGGCCCATCGTAACCACAGGCACAGGGCCAGAACGTCCGGCAGATTCCGGTGCCAATACCGGTATGTGGTCATCATCTGAGCTTTTTGCGCAGATATATCGCTCGGCAAACTGATATGCAAACGCCAGAATTTCACGGGTATTGCGATAATTCCGGCGCAAGATGGTTGTCCGCCCCTGCGCCTTGACACCAACGCTCGACAAACTGAACCCCAGACCGGATCGTTTTTGATAGATCGACTGGGCATCATCGTAAAGCAGCAATAGAGAATCCGATTCCGGATCGATCATTTGCACCAGCAGAGTCAGCCATTCCGCCTCAAAATCATGTCCTTCATCAATCAACAAGGCTCCATACTGGGCACGAGGAATATGCCCTTGTGCTACTCCCTGTATCACCGATTCCACCTGACGCTCCCAGACAGGCTCAGGCCCGGCAACCGTATTAACCTGATAAGTGTTCAATTGACGCTTGCACCAATCATGAAAATGCAATGCCTGTACCCGATGCTCCAACCCTTTGGCCAACATGAGCGCATTCAGCTTACGCGCCAGCGTAATGTTAAAACACAACACCAGAACCGGCTTACTACTGGTTGCCGCCAACAATTCACAGCGATAGCCAAGA
Organism: Oceanobacter sp. 4_MG-2023; assembly: GCF_030689165.1. Classification (NCBI taxonomy): domain Bacteria; kingdom Pseudomonadati; phylum Pseudomonadota; class Gammaproteobacteria; order Oceanospirillales; family Oceanospirillaceae; genus Oceanobacter; species Oceanobacter sp. 4_MG-2023. The sequence continues at coordinate 6,614 of NZ_JAUYVV010000041.1, forward strand.
ATCAGCGTTTTGCCAGAACCTGCCACCCCATGTATCACTCGATGGCCTGCTCCCAAACTACGCGCCAACTTCTCCTGCTGAATGTCCATAATTCGAACAATATCTGGCAGTGCGGTATTCAACGGCGGCGATGAATCATCGTCTTCAGTGCATATCAATTCATCGGAATCTGCATTGTCTGCCATGGCAAACATATCCTGCTGCAACGATATCCGCACTTCTGGAAACAAATGCCAACGAATGCGATCAATTTGCGGCACCGTTAATTTATTGGGAAAACGATGGTTAAACATGCCCCACAAACGCTGTTGGAATACCTCGGCGTTCGTCGACTCCAGCATTTCATCCTTATAAATAACCAGGTTATCCGGAAGCACCGCCTCCCGTTGGGCATCGGTTGTATTGTTGGTAATTTGCTGGCGATTAATATTGGTCAGTACTGTTCCCCAAGCATATGGAAAACATAATTTCCCTTGATAGCGACTGTCTTCACTTTGCAGCAACTGAGGGTCCCGACTCAAGAGATTGACCACTTGCAACATATACTGCCGCGCTTGCTCCAATGGATTCGCTACCTCGATTGGCTTGTCATTCACCAGCAAGGAAGCCGTTTGTTTATTCAGCCGTTTAAGTGTCGATGCCTTCCAGTCTTTCACTTCCAGAAACAGTAACCCTCGAGCGGGATGCAATATAATAAAATCAGGATAGCGACGTTCCCTGCCCACTGGAATATCGAACCAGCACAGATAATCATCCTCAAGAAGGTTTTTCAGGCGCAGGGCAAAGCGCTTCTCACCTGCCGTCATTCTAGCCAATACAGCGCTGCTTAAAGCAGGAATAATTTCAGCCATCAGAGCAAATCCATGACAACAAAAAAGTACCCAATACAATCTCAGCCACTCGAACATCCTGTAAGTTTTGACGAATTAATCGATATCTAGTGGTTCAATGATTCCAGACATCAACGCAGTTGGTAATATCGCCACCATAAACGAGGTGTCTGATGACCAGCAAGCGACGTTCTTTTTCTCCTGAGTTCAAACAGGAA
>NZ_JAUYVV010000042.1:0-5699 GCF_030689165.1 Oceanobacter sp. 4_MG-2023
CCTCGAACGGTGACTTGTCACCGGCGGAGCATGAGAAATTAGCCAATTAATGTGTCCGGTTTTGTTGACCAGAACAGAGATCAAAACGCGACATATCGATTTAAGCCATAGGGTTATGCTAATAATTCATTTTAGCCATATCCATACGCAGCATACACTCCTGCTATTAAGGAGAAACTCATGTTGCGCAATTATCTGACTCTGGGGGCCATCGGCCTGATCTGGGGTTCACAGTTTGTTTTTCAGGAACGGGCACTGGACGACCTGCCACCCGTTATCGTCAGTACCGGCCGTGCACTGATAGGCGCGCTGTTTATTATTCTGCTGTGCCGCCTGCTGGGTCTGAAAGGCCGGCCGCTGCACTCCTGGAAGACCTATCATCTGGTCGGCTTCCTCGAAGCCACCCTGCCGTTTTTCTCCCTCGCCTGGGGACAGCAGTTTCTGACCACCGCCGAGACCTCCATTCTGATGGGCGCCGCGCCCTTCTTCGCCATTATGCTCAGCCCGCTGATTGTGGCTGGCGCCCGAATTCACGTCACCGGCCTGCTATCGGTACTGCTCGGCTTTGCCGGCCTGCTGGTGCTGTTCGCGCCGGATATTATGCGCGGGCTGGATATCGGTCTGGCTGGCGGGCTGGCAGTGCTGGTATCTGCCGCCAGTTTCGCCATCGCCGTGCTGATGCTGAAACGCCTGAGCCATGAACACCCGCTGCTGCTGGCACGTAATATTATCTCCGCCGCCTGCCTGCAGCTGCTGTTGCTGAGCGCCGTGGTGCTGCCATTCAGCGACCAGCCCGTGCACTGGAGCGCGGCCGCGGCCGGTTCCGTGATTTATATCGGTGCCACCGCCTCCGGCCTGGCCTACTTCCTCTACGCCGCCCTCACCCGCGCTGCCGGCCCCGTGTTTGCCTCGCTGTCGAATTATCTGGTGCCGCTGGTCGGAGTGGTGATGGCCACCGCCTTTAACCATGAAAATATCACTTTCACCACCTGGGTGGCGCTGTTCACCATTATGGCTGCCATCGGTATCAACCAGATCGGCAACCGGCCGCAGACTGAAGCGGGTAAAGCTGAATAACACGCGCCATTCATCACCCTGCTGGCGGGCGGCGCAGAAGGCTGCGGCATTCCGCCAGAAGATACCATCGGCAGGTATTCTTATGGATGCCCAGATACCGGACTTTCCGGTAGTTAAATTGACCATTTATTGTGGCAAAGCGGTGGTCCACTGTGGCTCAGATTCCGGACATAACATATTCCATTCTGGGCTACCGGAGACCCCCACGGGTTTACCAAAGCCGCACCATGACCGGCTGATTTTATTCCCCCTCCACCCTCTCAGACACATTCGGCCATACCGAAGATTTGCGCTTGGCTTGAATCTTTGAACAGCAGCTGATTCTTTATAAATAACAGCCGATTAGCCATTTGGGGCGGCGTGTGAGTCGCCGTAATACGCAAAATCTGTGCTTTCTCGTCGGTTATGTCCTTGTGATGGCTGTCTGGGTAATTCCTGGGTAATTCCCAATAATGACTGTCTGGATAATTCTATGTTGGACAAATGCTATCCCAGCTGGTCGCATACGTGACAGGTGCTCCCAGGATCAATCGTCATGCTCCAGAGTTATGACGACATTTCCCTTTTTGTGTCCGGTGTCGACGTAGCGGTGAGCCTCGGCGATCTGCTCGAACGGATAGCGCCGATCGATGACCGGTTTGAATTCTCCTGCTTCAGCCAGACCCGCAAGAAAACGCAAATCTTCCGCGCGCCCAGCCGCTGATCCAGCAATAACTTTCTTGCTGCTCGTCATCGATACCCATGGAATCCGGAGCATGTCTGGTAGCCCACCTAAAACCATAAGAAGGCGCCCTCTTTCCTTCAACGAAGCTTTGCTACGGGAGAACGGGGCAGTGCCGACGATATCGATAATGACGTCATAGGTTTCACCATTCTGCGTGAAGTCCTCTTTGGTGTAGTCGATGACATGACTGGCACCCAGTGATCTCACCAATTCCACATTCGCGGTACTACACACTCCGGTCACATCAGCCCCAAAGTGTTTGGCAAGCTGCACCGCCGCTGTGCCTACCCCTCCGGAAGCTCCATTAACGAGTACTTTTTCCCCGCTCTGAAATTTTCCTCTTCTGAAAAAATCCAACGCAGTTGTTCCGCCAAAAGATAGTGCAGCTGCTGCTTCGTAGGTCAGATTGGCTGGCTTTAATGCCATCGCCCCATCTTCCGGCATGCATTTGTACTCTGCATGACAACCCATAACGGCATCGCTGAACGCAAAAACATGGTCACCGACCTTGAATTTCCTTACATTCTTGCCGACCGACTCAACTATCCCGGCCAGCTCTGTCCCGAGTATGGGCTGCCTTGGCTTTGTGACTCCAAATACCAACCGCGTGATGAACCCAAAGCCAGCTGGCACATTGAGACTTCGTACCCTCCAATCCCCGGAGGTGACCGTTGTCGCATGTGTTTTTATCAGGACTTCATTATCCTTGGGCGCGGGCTTATCGATCTCCTTCAATTGAAGAACCTCGGGCGGCCCATATTTTTCATACACAACTGCTTTCATACGTTATTGCCCTCAAAGGTTGCTTTGATCCGCAGTTTTTCACGTTGTCCAACGAGCCTGCAAAAAACCTCAACCCAAAAAATTGATCATTTTTTATACTGAAAATAGCAACTTTACGTGAACCCTGGAGCACTTGTCATCACCAGAAAGTCCAGAATTTACGTAGATGTGTGGAAAATTCTCAAACCTGAGACCTGTTAGTTTTTCTACATCCTGAACGCCCACCAACAGCTCGCCATTTTGGTCGTTTTATAAGGTCAAGCACGCTGGCAACATCTAAGTGCGTTGCTTCACACAAAATCCTATACAAATGTGTCAACTATTTAAGTTCATCTTCTGTGAGCTCAGATCACGTTTGCTGAATTGTAGGGTCGGTTATGTATAATGATGGCTGTCTGGATAATTGCACCATGACCGGCTGATTTTATTCCCCCTCCCCTCTCAGACACATTCGGCCATACCGAAGATTTGCGCTTGGCTTGAATCTTTGAACAGCAGTTGATTCTTTATAAATAACAGCCGATTAGCCATTTTGGCGGCGTGTGAGTCGCCGTAATACGTAGAAGAGGATCAGTGCTTTCTCGTCGGTTATGTCCCAGTGATGGCTGTCTGGATAATTGATGCCAATGATGGCTGTCTGGATAATTAATGGTCTGGATAATTAGGAACGAATTTGAGCGGTTTGTTAGGCGCTCTCATGACCAAGACCAATACGGTGCCAAGCTTCTTTGAATTGCGGCTGATCGTATGATGTAGGTTGCAACCAGTAAGATACGCGCCCGTCTTTTTCACTACGATGGGCCAATGACTTTACTTCATCTGGGAGCAGCACGAATACATTTGGCACTTTTGAAACATTATTTACCACAAGCCAGAAATCACCCATTACTTTATCAAGAGAATTTCCAAGTGGCACAGGATTACGTTTTGAAAGCGCTTTGACTTGGACACCGATAAAATCAGTGCCTTCTTTGTTGTAGGCTATTATGTCAATGCCTCGTGCATTTCTTGCTGTAGGCATCACATTCCAGCCCATACAAGAAAGCTTGTAACAGGCGTAGTACATACCAATATTGCCGGTTACTTGAGTTTCTAATTTCACGCTGAATTCCTTGTACGCCTAACGCGCGCTCTGCGGAAATTTAGGAGCGCCAGCGAGTAAATTTTCCGTAGCAGCGCCTTGTTATGCATCTTCAAGGTTCACTCCGAACTTCTTGACCCTTCTTTTATTGATTTCGCTCTCAGATGCAATTTTTCGTAATGCCTCTGTAGCTCTATTGGCAATTTCTTTCTGTTGATCACTCGCATTTCCAAATTGACCAAATTTCAAACATGTAGTCACAAAGGATGAAAGATGTCGACCAACCTCGGTTTTAAATAAATGGTAGTAATCGTCGATAGGTGTGTTTGCTAACACCACTTCGTCGCTTTGGTTCCATCCATTCTGGCCAGCTATCCTGTCTAGAACTTCTTTCGCTGTCTCGGTAGTAACAGACTGATTATAAGTATCGTTAAATTTATCAATAATCTCTTGATCTCTAATATCACCAAAGACGTTATTCTTCTTCATGTTAAAGAGTTCAGTTTCGTCTTTTCTACTTTCTATGTAGATATCAATGATTTCAGTGGCTTTATCCTCTTCACCTAATTCCCGAAACAATGAGACAGTGCCATTCAAGTTTAGAGGTGTTATATATTTACAGTTTTCCTTAAAGCTTTCATACAACCCACTAATAACCTCATCGCCATTATCATTAAAAGTATCATGATAAAGCCTCCAAGCTTCCGAGAAAGACCCCTCGGATTTAGATGCGACTACTTCTTGGTTTTTGTTAGATGCTTTTTCTTTGAAATCTTCTTCTACGAAATAACCAGTTTTGACAGCTTCTGCTAACAATAAATCTAGCTCGTCAGTAAGCCGATAACCATATGCTTGTAGTGCAGTTTGCCACTTCTTATGCTGTTCACTGACTTCTTCATCACCTATACCAAGAAGCGTATAGCCCTTACTAGTTATAAATTCTAAAGTTGGTATCTCTTCATTTGAATTTGAGCAGAAATAACTCCATGCATAAAGTACTAGCGAGTGCATGACTTGATCTTTTATTTCCGGCTCAAACTCTTCTGTGAGAGGTAAAGATAAAGTAACGAGTCGCTCGATTTTCTTCAGTATACGAATATTTCGAATGCCGAGGCTCGTAGTTAACTCTCTTAGCCTGGAATAATTGGGGTTTTCGTCAGAGTAAGCTATTGAGGTGCACTCTTCTGGGTCTGGTGTAAAAGCAAGTTCAATATCAATTACCTTTTCACGGTATTTCTCATAATCTTCGAGACCATCCTCTCCATCATTGAGCAGCAACACTATCTTACATTTCTTTTGCTCTTTTAGTAGTGATACCAACCCTAGTACATCCTTTATTTCTAGGCCTTTTCCTTTTCTTTCTAAGTCATCTATGCAGATAAGGGTGTTATTTAATGACAAGAAAGAAATTGTCTCTATTGCAGGACTGAATGATTTAACTATTGGAGCACCTTTTAATAAATTAAGAGATTGCCGCCCGAATGATTCAATTAGGCTCGAAGTATTATTATTGAAAGTCTCAATACTTGCTTCAGTTCCTATAATTTCTCTCTTAATGACATTTTCAAAAATTGAATATTTAAAAGCTTCCAAAGAGTTGATACCAAAAAGGGAGACATAAGAGTAGCGATCAAGGTGTATTTTATCTTTAGAGCTTGCTTCTATAAGAAACTTCTTCCAGCTAAATGTCTTCCCAACTCCCCACTCACCTTTAATAGCCATAACCTCAGGTTCATCTGAGGATAAGAACTGAAAGATTTGATCTTTGATGACTTCTACCGACATTGATATTCCTTCAAAAATGCATAACAGTTTATTAGTGCGCATGCGCGGTTTCTGGGCAAGTCGGTTTCTGGGAAATCACCGTAACTACTTGAATGATAGGAAATAAAATCCATTTCCAGATCAGTCCATTCTGTGAAAGCGAGCATGCGCATTAACTCCTTTGTGCCTTGTGCTGTTCTGGTCAACAAAACCGGACACATTAATTGGCTAATTTCTCATGCTCCGCCGGTGACAAGTCACCGTTCGAGG
>NZ_JAUYVV010000043.1:0-4212 GCF_030689165.1 Oceanobacter sp. 4_MG-2023
GCTACGCGGGGAACGCCACCGAAAAATGATGATGTTTTTCAGGTTCGCCGGTTGATCCCCGGCTACGCGGGGAACGCCACCGAAAAATGATGATGTTTTTCAGGTTCGCCGGTTGATCCCCGGCTACGCGGGGAACGCAGGCGATGAATAATGAAAGGGCAGTTCATGGGCGGTTGATCCCCGGCTACGCGGGGAACGCTACGGCCCGCGCTTTTTCAGTCGTGAAGTAGACGGTTGATCCCCGGCTACGCGGGGAACGCTGATGAATGATTCGGTTTTCATGATGTCTCCCCGGTTGATCCCCGGCTACGCGGGGAACGCATTGCTCCGGGCGGTCTTAAAGTTCGCGACTGCGGTTGATCCCCGGCTACGCGGGGAACGCTTCGACTATTGAAAAACCAAGCGCCTGGCCAGCGGTTGATCCCCGGCTACGCGGGGAACGCTCAATGGCTGCCCGCAGTCGGGGAGTCCATCCCGGTTGATCCCCGGCTACGCGGGGAACGCACAGTAATCATCACAAGATTTACTAACAGAAACGGTTGATCCCCGGCTACGCGGGGAACGCGCCCAGGACTGAGATAAAAAGGTCGTTCGCGTCGGTTGATCCCCGGCTACGCGGGGAACGCTGTGTTATCGATAAACCAACAATTGTCGGTGGCGGTTGATCCCCGGCTACGCGGGGAACGCCAGCAGGTCCAGCCGTTGCGGATATTCGGTTACGGTTGATCCCCGGCTACGCGGGGAACGCAGTGACGAACACTAAAAGCAGGCCTATAGCGACGGTTGATCCCCGGCTACGCGGGGAACGCATCCAATCCTGTATTAATGTGATTGATACTGCCGGTTGATCCCCGGCTACGCGGGGAACGCACCAAAAGGGTGGAATCCACATATGGTTTATGCGGTTGATCCCCGGCTACGCGGGGAACGCTCGGGCCCAGTTATCCCGTCAACTGTAATTGGCGGTTGATCCCCGGCTACGCGGGGAACGCCCTATGGGACGTTCAATCTGAATTTTTGCCAGCGGTTGATCCCCGGCTACGCGGGGAACGCGGTTACTAGACATTCAAGACCTCTAATATCATCGGTTGATCCCCGGCTACGCGGGGAACGCTGGCGGTTCATCTGGCTTGTGATATGAAAGGGCGGTTGATCCCCGGCTACGCGGGGAACGCTTTTTTATTTCTTCTGAACCATTCTCAATTAACGGTTGATCCCCGGCTACGCGGGGAACGCTCAGGCATGAGCTGCCTCAATGCCATCATGTTCGGTTGATCCCCGGCTACGCGGGGAACGCGTCACCGCCTGGCCGGTTCTGTTCGGCAGCGCCGGTTGATCCCCGGCTACGCGGGGAACGCTTCGGCGCTGTTTTTTGGTGTAGCGCAAAGGTCGGTTGATCCCCGGCTACGCGGGGAACGCAAAAATAACGCACGCGGCCCTAATATTTTTTTCGGTTGATCCCCGGCTACGCGGGGAACGCGACGGATGTCGAGCCAATTAGATTGACGGGGTCGGTTGATCCCCGGCTACGCGGGGAACGCCAGAACCAAGACCAAAAAGACGAAAAAACAACCGGTTGATCCCCGGCTACGCGGGGAACGCCATTCGTCCTACGGCGAATATATCGATGACATCGGTTGATCCCCGGCTACGCGGGGAACGCTCTCATCTGCGATAGTCGCCGAATCATATGTGCGGTTGATCCCCGGCTACGCGGGGAACGCTTCTTCAAGCTGATCCAGCGCCCCTTCAAGATCGGTTGATCCCCGGCTACGCGGGGAACGCTGCAGTCTGTTCGCTGATAATTTAATATCTCCCGGTTGATCCCCGGCTACGCGGGGAACGCACTTTATCGCAAGTTTTTAAAGATAAGCTGTACGGTTGATCCCCGGCTACGCGGGGAACGCCACCACCACGGTGGCTTTTTTTATGCGTCCTACGGTTGATCCCCGGCTACGCGGGGAACGCCCCCTTTACTTGGGTTTTTTTTGATGGGGACACGGTTGATCCCCGGCTACGCGGGGAACGCTGGACCGAGTGTCAGGCAGAGCTATCGATGACCGGTTGATCCCCGGCTACGCGGGGAACGCTCCCTGATGACGTAGCCGGACAAATTGGGGATCGGTTGATCCCCGGCTACGCGGGGAACGCAAGGGCCGCATCATCTCCATCAGCCGAGAAACCGGTTGATCCCCGGCTACGCGGGGAACGCTTTTTTCAAGTGGCCGGTTCCGGTTCCGGTTGCGGTTGATCCCCGGCTACGCGGGGAACGCAGCCGCATTCTTTGCGGTATGCGTTGATTTCGTGGTTGATCCCCGGCTACGCGGGGAACGCACTTGGAGGGCAGTGTCTGGTTGTGGTGTTTTCGGTTGATCCCCGGCTACGCGGGGAACGCACGCCAAGTCAAACACAACCCTGACCAGCCGTCGGTTGATCCCCGGCTACGCGGGGAACGCTAATTATTACAAATGATTTTGATGGATTGGTTCGGTTGATCCCCGGCTACGCGGGGAACGCTTGATGCGATATTTTTTATCGCCTCTTGAACGCGGTTGATCCCCGGCTACGCGGGGAACGCAAAATCACCATAGAAAAAACTCGTCCCGGCGGCGGTTGATCCCCGGCTACGCGGGGAACGCGAATGGTCATTTGAACGTAGCCAGTTCAAACGCGGTTGATCCCCGGCTACGCGGGGAACGCGGTGATTTGTCATGTTATTTTCCTGTGATGATCGGTTGATCCCCGGCTACGCGGGGAACGCAGTAGTACCAGTTTGCGCAGTGAGTTCCCGACCGGTTGATCCCCGGCTACGCGGGGAACGCCTGCCGCCGGAAAACGAGACCATTAAAATTGGCGGTTGATCCCCGGCTACGCGGGGAACGCACCAATGACCTGCAATTTCAGTTACAAATGCGCGGTTGATCCCCGGCTACGCGGGGAACGCTGGCTCCAGCCCTGGTTTCTTCATTTCAATGGCGGTTGATCCCCGGCTACGCGGGGAACGCGGAGCGGAGCCGCGTAGGATATACGCGCTGGCCGGTTGATCCCCGGCTACGCGGGGAACGCATTACCATCAGAAGAAGTTATTTGCAACTTTCCGGTTGATCCCCGGCTACGCGGGGAACGCTCAGTAACGGGGCGTCAGGTACACGAGAAACGCGGTTGATCCCCGGCTACGCGGGGAACGCTTCATGGCTGAATCTCAACATCGTGCGGAGGTCGGTTGATCCCCGGCTACGCGGGGAACGCGCAAGGTCTGGTACCGAATTGATGTAAACATGCGGTTGATCCCCGGCTACGCGGGGAACGCTGGTTGGAGATGCCACCATCACAACCGCCGGACGGTTGATCCCCGGCTACGCGGGGAACGCATGGACATCAACGAAAAAATTGAGGCGACACTCGGTTGATCCCCGGCTACGCGGGGAACGCCATGACATATGAAAAGTATATCGTTCCCGGTGCGGTTGATCCCCGGCTACGCGGGGAACGCGGGAATAGCCATGAAAATCATCATCAAAGAAACGGTTGATCCCCGGCTACGCGGGGAACGCGGGTGGTATCCCCTTGAGCCATAACCCAGTTGCGGTTGATCCCCGGCTACGCGGGGAACGCAGGATCAACGACTCGGTAGGCGACGACATAGTCGGTTGATCCCCGGCTACGCGGGGAACGCATCAGTTCGGTTCCGCGTAGCTGGTTCCAGCGCGGTTGATCCCCGGCTACGCGGGGAACGCGGCTTCCTCGCAGGTGCAGAATGACGCTCTAACGGTTGATCCCCGGCTACGCGGGGAACGCCCGTATAGGACTGAAGACGGCAGACTCCAATTCGGTTGATCCCCGGCTACGCGGGGAACGCTGCAGCGGATGTATCATCATTACCAGTAGGATCGGTTGATCCCCGGCTACGCGGGGAACGCTGTTCAAAATCATCACCTGTTTTCGTAAAAACCGGTTGATCCCCGGCTACGCGGGGAACGCTTGCTGGCACCGTTGAAACAATTTACCAGCCACGGTTGATCCCCGGCTACGCGGGGAACGCTGCCCAGAGCTGGAGGGAAAACGAATCGGCCTCGGTTGATCCCCGGCTACGCGGGGAACGCGGCCTCCTGGCTGATCGTTACACCCGCGGGCACGGTTGATCCCCGGCTACGCGGGGAACGCTACCGGTTGGAAGGGTACCAACCACAACAGAGCGGTTGATCCCCGGCT
>NZ_JAUYVV010000044.1:0-4071 GCF_030689165.1 Oceanobacter sp. 4_MG-2023
GCTCCCGAGAGGCTATAAACCGCCGTCGCATCATTGGTTGTGGCTGTGTAAATAACCGAGCTGGCACCAGAGTTTTCGTCAATGGCATCTGCCAACGTACCGGAGTTAAATACCGGTCCTGACTCATCCAGATCATTGACCGCCAGCGTAACGGTCTGATCAGTGAAGTGACCGGCGCCATCGGTGGCAGTTACAGTAAGACTGTAGTTTGGTTTGGTCTCGTAATCAGCGTCGGCTAATAAGGTCACTTCACCGGTGCTGGCATCAATCGAGAAATACGCTGCATCGTCGCCTGAGAGCGAGAAAGTGACGCCTCCAGAAATATCCGCGGAATCATCGGCCGTCGCGGTATACACCACTTGCTCGGCACCAGGGTTTTCATCAATCGCAGTGGCGATAGCGCCAGATGTAATGGTTGGTGCTGCTTCATCCAGATTATTGACTGCTAAGGTGACGATTTGGTCGGTAAAGTTACCGGCTCCATCGGTAGCAGTGACAGTAAAGCTGTAGCTGGACTTGGTCTCGTAATCGGCATCGGCCAACAAAGTCACTTCACCGGTGCTGGCATCGATCGAGAAGTACGCAGCATCTGCACCCGACAGACTGAAACTCACGCCATCAGAAATATCAGCAGAGTCATTGGCAGTAGCGATATATACCACCTGCCCGGCACCGCTGTTTTCATCAATCGCAGTGGCAGTAGCGCCAGATGTAATGCTTGGTGCCACTTCATCCAGGTCATTGACCGCCAGGGTAACGGCTTGGTCCGTGTGGTTACCCGCCCCATCGGTGGCGGTAACAGTAAAGCTGTAGCTGGATTTGGTCTCATAGTCCACATCCGCTTTTAGAGTCACTTGGCCAGTATTGATATCAATGGTGAAGTAAGCCGCATCAGTGCCGCCAAGGCTAAACGTTACGCCATCCGAAATATCCACTGAGTCATCAGCAACAGCGGTATACACCACCTGCCCAGCACCAGAGTTTTCATCGATGGCAGTGGCAGTATCACCAGAGGTAACCGTCGGTGCCACTTCATCGAGGTTATTCACCGCCAGCGTAACGGTTTGGTCGGTGTGGTTACCCGCCCCATCGGTAGCGGTGACGATAAAGTTGTAGCTTGGTTTGGTCTCGTAATCAGCGTCGGCCAACAAGGTGACTTCACCGGTGCTGGTATCAATCGAGAAGTAAGCCGCGTCAGTACCACTGAGGCTAAACGTTACGCCGTCCGAAATATCCACTGAGTCATCAGCAACAGCGGTATACACCACCTGCCCAGCACCAGAGTTTTCATCGATGGCAGTGGCAGTATCACCAGAGGTAATCGTCGGTGCGACTTCATCCAGGTTATTGACTGCTAAAGTAACGATTTGGTCGGTGTGGTTACCGGCTCCATCGGTGGCGGTGACGGTAAAGCTGTAGCTTGGTTTGGTTTCGTAGTCGGCATCCGCCAACAAGGTGACTTCACCGGTGGCTGAGTTGATGCTGAACAGTGACGCATCTGTACCCGACAGGATGAAACTCACGCCATCAGAAATATCAGCAGAGTCATCAGCGGTGGCGGTATACACCACTTGCCCGGCACCGCTGTTTTCATCGATGGCAGTCGCGGTATCACCAGAGGTAATCGTCGGCGCTGCTTCATCGAGGTTATTGACCGCCAGGGTGACAGTTTGATCGGTATGGTTACCCGCCCCATCGGTGGCGGTGACTACAAATGAATAGCTGGACTTGGTCTCGTAATCAGCGTCGGCCAACAAGGTGACTTCACCCGTCGCCGAGTTAATGCTGAACAAAGCAGCATCAGCCCCCGAGAGGCTATAAACCACCGCTGCGGTATCGTCTGTCGTTGCGGTGTAAATCACCGCGTTCTCACCAGAGTTTTCGTTAATCGCGGTGGCGGTGGTCGCGGAGGTGAAAACCGGGGTCTGGGTATCGATTTGATAACTGGCGCTGATGACGTCGCTGGTCGGTTGGTTACCCACCGCATCGGTATAGCCGCTGCTCAGGTAAATCCGGTTATCATCGCTGCTGATGTTGTCGGAGGAAGTCAGTGTGGCGGTCCAGGTGGTGCCGCCGTCGGTGCTGATGAGGTTGGAGAAGGTGGCGTTGTCTGCCGACAGATCTTCCAGGCCGAATCCGGTCACGGCTTCATGGAAGCGGATGGTGACCGTGGCGGTTTCTCCAACTGCCAGTACATGGGTTGAGAGGTCGATACTCGCCACCGGTGCCACGGTATCCACCTGGATCGAGATGCTGGCCTCCAGGTTGTCGGCGCCCACGGCCGGGGCGTTGTTCACCAGGTCGGTCCATTCGCCACCGATTTGTATCCGGGTACCAGAGTCTTCCGTGTTGTCCGCCGGTGTGTAGGTTGCAGTCCAGGTGACTCCGCCGTCGGTGGTGGTCACGGTGCTGAGGCTGCCGCTGTCCAGTGTGATATCGGCATTACTGAAGCCGATCACGGCTTCACTGAAAGTAAAGGTGACGACGGTATGCTCTCCAGCCGCCAGATCGCTGCGATCGACATCGATACTGAGTGTCGGACGACTGATTTCCTGCTCAATGTAGATGGGCAAGCGGGCGTCGCCGTTAACGCTGACGGTCAGTGGCCAGTTCCCGTCCCCCAGCTCTTCCAGCAGGTCTGCCGGGAGGGTGATCGATGCGTAGCCATCGGAGACCATGGCCACCGTCGCGGTGACGTCGTAGTTCAGGTCGCCCAGGGTGATGCTGATGAGGTCTCCGACGGCCACCTGTTTCAGGGTGACGACGGTACCATCCTCAGCTTCATCGGCCAGTAGTCCGTCGCGGGCTTCCGTGACAACCGGCGCCAGGGCGATCACCGATTGGCTGTCCAGCACGCCGCTGTACGGGCCACTTTCAAACAGGGCCAGGCCCGCTTGCAGCAGGGCGATGCCATGAGTGGAGATCAGGGCCACGCCGTCAACGATCGAGACTTCTGCCAGCAGGGCTTCCAGCGTGGCAGCAACACTGCCCTGAAACTCGTCCAGACCGGATAGGGCCACCAATAAATCACCGTACGCTTCGGCGGTATTGAGGCCGTCCTCCTGGTTAAACTCGTCTTCAGTGATCGCGGTGACATCACCAAGCAGGTCGGATAACTGGAACAGGGTCGCCAGAGTCTGATTGATGGCCAGCATATCGCTGGTTAAGGGCGTACTGGACAGGCTGTCAGCACTGATACCCGCCAACATCACGGCCAGCGTCGTCAGCGGTGTGACGCTCAGGGTCAGGTCACCGCTCTCGTCCAGGTCGGCCATGGCGGTCAGGCTGGTTCCCAGGCTGGTGCTGGCACCGGTGGCTTCGGAGATATAATCTCCGGCGTCGCCGTTGGCGTCGGTGACCACGACCAGCACCGGGCCGGTGTAGTCGGCGTCAAGCGTGATCGTGACCTGACCGCTGGCTGGATCGATCTGGCCGTGGCCGAGTACGTTGCCCTGGGCGTCATAGACGTCGACGGTGGCCGCTGAATCAAATACGCCCGCGACCGGGCTGACGGTTATCTGGCTGGAGTTGTCGTCATCGTTGCCATTATCACGGGAACGATCGGACAAGGTATACAGGGTGATTGCTCCGACTATACCCAATGTCGCTGCGATCCAGCCCCAATCGGACGTGCCGCTTTCTGCTGACGCCCCTGATGCGCCCGCGAACCAGTGAACCGGCTCTTCCACGACAATATAAGACTCGCTGCTGCCCGCCAGTTCCTGCTCTGACAGCACCTCCATCCGGATCATTCTGCCCGGCTCAGCTTCGGGTGACAGTACCAGCCCCCCAAACCCGGGGGTCACAAAGAAGTCGTCGATGCGCGCCACCACATCACCATCCACCTCGATCTCCAGGTCTTTGCCCTTGCGCCGTATTCCCATTGCGGCCGGCGTGATCAATGCCCCATCCTGCAACAGCACGTAATAGAAACCGGACTGGGCTGACACCACAGCCGGTTCATCACCGTTATACACTTGACCAGCATAGTCATTAAGAGGGTTAAAAACGGCTACGCGATAAATCGGCATGTAATCATTCCTTGTTTAATAGGGTGGCCACCCAGAGCTC
>NZ_JAUYVV010000045.1:0-3917 GCF_030689165.1 Oceanobacter sp. 4_MG-2023
GGTTCAACAGCGACCGCCATTGACGAAAACTCTGGTGAAAACACGGTGATTTACACCGCAGCGACGGATGATGCGACGGCGGTTTATAGCCTCTCGGGAGCCGATGCAGGGCTGTTCAGCATTAATTCAGCCACCGGCGAAGTGACGTTATTGGCGGATGCCAATTACGAGACCAAGTCCAGCTACAGCTTTACTGTCACCGCTACCGATGGGGCCGGTAACTACAGCGACCAAGCCGTGACGCTGGCGGTCAATAACCTGGATGAAGCAGCGCCAAGCATTACGTCTGGCGCTACGGCTACCGCGATCGATGAAAACAGCGGTGCCGGCAGTGTGATTTATACCGCCACTGCTGATGACTCTGCTGATATTTCTGATGGCGTGAGTTTCGGTCTGTCGGGTGCAGATGCTGCGTATTTCTCGATTGATACCAGCAGTGGCGAAGTTACTTTGTTGGCCGATGCGGACTATGAGACCAAATCCAGCTACAGCTTTACTGTTACAGCCACCGACGGCGCGGGTTTACAAAATAGCCAAGCCGTGACGCTGGATGTGAATGATCTGGATGAAGTGGCACCGGCATTTACATCCGGTTCAACAGCGACCGCCATTGACGAAAACTCTGGTGAAAACACGGTGATTTACACCGCAGCGACGGATGATGCGACGGCGGTTTATAGCCTCTTGGGAGCCGATGCAGGGCTGTTCAGCATTAATTCAGCCACCGGCGAAGTTACCTTATTGGCCGACGCTGATTACGAGACCAAGTCCAGTTATAGCTTTACTGTCACCGCTACCGATGGAGCCGGTAACCACACGGACCAAACCGTGACGCTGGCGGTCAATAACCTGGATGAAGTCGCACCGACGATTACTTCTGGCGCTATCGCCACTGCGATCGATGAAAACAGCGGTGCGGGTAGTGTGATTTATACCGTCACTGCGGATGACTCTGCTGATATTTCTGATGGCGTGAGTTTCGGTCTGTCGGGTACAGATGCCGCGTACTTCAGCATCAACTCAGCCACCGGTGAAGTCACCTTATTGGCGGATGCGGATTACGAAAGCAAGTCCAGTTACAGCTTTACCGTCACCGCCGCCGATGGCGCGGGTTTACAAGATAGCCAGTCCGTCACCTTGGCGGTCAACAACCTGGATGAAGCAGCGCCAAGCATTACTTCTGGCGCTACGGCTACCGCGATCGATGAAAACAGCGGTGCCGGTAGTGTGATTTATACCGCGACTGCCGATGACTCCGCAGATATCTCTGATGGTGTGACTTTCTCGCTCTCAGGCGACGATGCTGCGTACTTCTCGATCGATGCTGTAACCGGCGAAGTCACTTTGTTGGCCGATGCCGACTATGAGACCAAGTCCAGTTACAGCTTTATTGTCACCGCCACCGATGGGGCTGGTAACTTCACTGATCAGACCGTCACTCTGGCGATCAATGATCTGGATGAAGTGGGGCCTGTATTTACTTCCGGCACGTTGGCGGATGTCATTGATGAGAACTCCGGTGAGAACGCGGTGATTTACACCGCAGCGACGGATGATGCGACGGCGGTTTATAGCCTCTTAGGTACAGATGCGTCACTGTTCAGCATCAACTCAGCCACCGGTGAAGTCACCTTATTGGCCGACGCTGATTACGAGACCAAACCAAGCTACAGCTTTACTGTCACCGCCACCGATGGAGCCGGTAACTTTACTAATCAGGCCGTTACCCTGGCGGTCAATAACCTGGATGAAGCAGCGCCAAGCATTACGTCTGGCGCGACGGCCACTGCGATCGATGAAAACAGCGGTGCCGGCAGTGTGATTTATACCGCCACTGCTGATGACTCTGCTGATATTTCTGATGGCGTGAGTTTCGGTTTGTCGGGTGCAGATGCTGCGTACTTCTCGATTGATACCAGCAGTGGCGAAGTTACTTTGTTGGCGGATGCCGATTACGAAAGTAAATCCAGCTATAACTTTGTCGTGATCGCCACCGATGGTGCTGGTTTACAAGATAGCCAAGCCGTGACACTGGATGTGAATGATCTGGATGAAGTGGCACCGGCATTTACATCTGGTTCAACAGCGACCGCCATTGACGAAAACTCTGGTGAAAACACGGTGATTTACACCGCAGCGACGGATGATGCGACAGCGGTTTATAGCCTCTCGGGAGCCGATGCAGGGCTGTTCAGCATTAATTCAGCCACCGGCGAAGTGACGTTATTGGCTGATGCCAATTACGAGACCAAGTCCAGCTACAGCTTTACTGTCACCGCCACCGATGGAGCCGGTAACTTTACTAATCAGGCCGTTACCCTGGCGGTTAATAACCTGGATGAAGCAGCGCCAAGCATTACGTCTGGCGCGACGGCTACTGCAATCGATGAAAACTCAGGTGCCGGGCAGGTGGTGTATACCACGACGGCCGATGATTCCGCGGATATTTCTGGAGGTGTGACTTTCTCGCTCTCTGGCGACGATGCCGCGTATTTCAGCATCAACTCCGCCACCGGTGAAGTTGCTTTGTTGGCGGATGCGGATTATGAGAGCAAGTCCAGCTACAGCTTTATTGTTACAGCCACCGATGGCGCGGGTTTACAAGATAGCCAGTCCGTCACCTTGGCGGTCAACAACCTGGATGAAGTCGCACCGACGATTACCTCTGGTGATACCGCGACTGCCATCGATGAAAACAGCGGTGCGGGCAGTGTGATTTATACCGCCACCGCTGATGACACTGCTGATATTTCTGACGGAGTCACTTTCAGTCTGTCGGGTGCAGATGCTGCGTACTTCTCGATCGATGCTGTAACAGGCGAAGTCACTTTGTTGGCCGATGCCGACTATGAGACCAAGTCCAGTTACAGCTTTATTGTCACCGCCACCGATGGGGCTGGTAACTTCACTGATCAGACCGTCACTCTGGCGATCAATGATCTGGATGAAGTGGGGCCTGTATTTACTTCTGGCACGTTGGCGGATGTCATTGATGAGAACTCCGGTGAAAACACGGTGATTTACACCGCGGCGACGGATGATGCGACGGCGGTTTATAGCCTCTCGGGAGCCGATGCAGGGCTGTTCAGCATTAATTCAGCCACCGGCGAAGTGACGTTATTGGCTGATGCCGATTACGAGACCAAACCAAGCTACAGCTTTACCGTCACCGCCACCGATGGGGCCGGTAACCACACAGACCAAACCGTCACGCTGGCGGTCAATAACCTCGATGAAGTCGCACCGACGATTACTTCTGGCGCTATCGCCACTGCGATCGATGAAAACAGCGGTGCGGGTAGTGTGATTTATACCGCCACTGCGGATGACTCTGCAGATATTTCTGATGGCGTGAGTTTCAGCCTGTCTGGTACAGATGCGTCACTGTTCAGCATCAACTCCGCCACCGGTGAAGTCACCTTATTGGCCGACGCTGATTACGAGACCAAACCAAGCTACAGCTTTACTGTTACAGCCACCGACGGCGCGGGTTCACAAAATAGCCAAGCCGTGACGCTGGATGTGAATGATCTGGATGAAGTGGCACCGGCATTTACATCCGGTTCAACAGCGACCGCCATTGACGAAAACTCTGGTGAAAACACGGTGATTTACACCGCAGCGACGGATGATGCGACGGCGGTTTATAGCCTCTCGGGAGCCGATGCAGGGCTGTTCAGCATTAATTCAGCCACCGGCGAAGTGACGTTATTGGCGGATGCCGATTACGAGACCAAGTCCAGCTACAGCTTTACTGTCACCGCTACCGACGGAGCCGGTAACCATACCGATCAACTGGTTACACTCGATGTAAACAACCTCGATGAAGTGGCACCGACGATTACATCTGGCGCGACGGCTACTGCAATCGATGAAAACTCTGGTGCCGGGCAGGTGGTGTATACCGCCACCGCTGA
>NZ_JAUYVV010000046.1:0-3788 GCF_030689165.1 Oceanobacter sp. 4_MG-2023
ATTGATGAAAACTCTGGCGCCAGCTCGGTTATTTACACCGCAGCGACCGATGACGCGACAGCGGTTTATAGCCTCTCAGGCACAGATGCGTCACTGTTCAGCATCAACTCTGCTACAGGCGAAGTCACCTTGTTGGCCGACGCTGATTATGAGAGCAAGTCCAGCTACAACTTTACTGTAATCGCCACCGATGGAGCCGGTAACCATACCGATCAAACCGTCACCTTGGCGGTCAATAACCTGGATGAAGCAGCGCCAAGCATTACATCTGGCGCTATCGCCACTGCGATCGATGAAAACAGCGGTGCTGGCAGTGTGATTTATACCGCCACCGCGGATGACTCCGCAGATATCTCTGATGGCGTCACCTTCAGTCTGTCAGGCGACGATGCGGCGTACTTCTCGATTGATGCCAGCACCGGTGAAGTGACTCTGTTGGCCGATGCTGATTACGAGACCAAGTCCAGCTACAACTTTACTGTAATCGCCAGCGATGGCGCCGGTCACTTCACTGACCAGACCGTCACTCTGGCGGTGAATAACCTGGATGAAGTGGGGCCTGTATTTACCTCCGGTACGTTGGCAGATGCCATTGACGAAAATTCTGGTGCCAGCTCGGTTATTTACACCGCAGCGACCGATGACGCGACAGCGGTTTATAGCCTCTCAGGCACAGATGCGTCACTGTTCAGCATTAATTCAGCCACCGGCGAAGTGACTTTGTTGGCTGATGCCGATTACGAGACCAAGTCCAGTTACAGCTTTACCGTCACCGCCACCGATGGAGCCGGTAACCACACTGATCAAACTGTCACCCTGGCGGTGAATAACCTGGATGAAGCAGCGCCAAGCATTACATCTGGCGCTACGGCCACCTCGATCGATGAAAACTCTGGTGCCGGACAGGTGGTGTATACCGCTGTTGCTGATGACTCTGCTGATATTTCGGATGGCGTAACGTTTAGCCTCAGTGGTACTGACGCGGCTTACTTCACCATTGATACCAATACTGGAGAAGTGACTCTAAAAGCGGATGCTGACTATGAAACCAAGTCCAGCTACAGCTTTACCGTCACCGCTACCGATGGCGCCGGTCACTTCACTGATCAGATCGTGACGCTGGCGGTCAATGATCTGGATGAGTCAGGACCGGTATTTAACTCCGGCACGTTGGCTGATGCCATTGATGAAAACTCTGGTGCCAGCTCGGTTATTTACACCGCAGCGACCGATGACGCGACAGCGGTTTATAGCCTCTCAGGCACAGATGCGTCACTGTTCAGCATCAACTCTGCTACAGGCGAAGTGACCTTGTTGGCGGATGCGGATTATGAGAGCAAGTCCAGCTACAACTTTACTGTAATCGCCACCGATGGAGCCGGTAACCACACCGACCAAATCGTTACTTTAGCAGTCAATAACCTGGATGAAGTCGCACCGACGATTACGTCTGGCGCTACGGCCACTGCGATTGATGAAAACAGCGGTGCGGGCAGTGTGATTTATACCGCCACCGCGGATGACTCCGCAGATATCTCTGATGGCGTCACCTTCAGTCTGTCAGGCGACGATGCGGCGTACTTCAGCATCAACTCCGCTACAGGCGAAGTGACTTTGTTGGCGGATGCCGACTACGAGACCAAGTCCAGCTATTCATTTGTGGTCACGGCCACAGACGGAGCAGGCAACTTCACCAACCAAACCGTGACGCTGGCGGTCAACGATCTGGATGATACCGCTCCAGACGTCAGCATTGTATTGGCTCCCGCACAGGTACAACTGGGATATGCCACGGTACAAGATTATTTTCCGCAAATCACTGAGGTGGGCAGCGATGGTGCCTATGCGGTGACCTGGCTCGGTCGGGATAGCGACTGGGATTATTCGATCTTTGTACAGGCCTTTAGTGCCGATGGTTCTCTTAATGGCACTATTGTACCGCTGACAGCGCCCAATCATTATGACTATGGCCCGCAAATCACCGCGGTGGGCAGCGGTGGCGCCTATGTGGTGACCTGGTATGGAGCAGATAGCGCTAATGATTATTCGATCTTTGTGCAGGCCTTTAATGCCGATGGTTCTCTTAATGGCACCGCGGTACAGCTGGAAGCGCTGGGTAATACCACTGGTCATGACTTTGATCCTCAAATCACCGCGGTGGGCAGCGATGGCGCCTATGTGGTGACTTGGAATGGAGCAGATAGCGCTAACGATTATTCGATCTTTGTGCAGGCGTTTAAGGCCGATGGTTCTTTCAACGGTGACACAGTACAGCTGGAAGCGCCGGGTAATACCACCTACCCTCAAATTACCGCCGTGGGCACTGATGGCGCCTATGTGGTGACCTGGTACGGTGATGATAGCGACGGTGATTATTCGATCTTTGTGCAGGCGTTTAAGGCCGATGGTTCTTTCAACGGTGACACAGTACAGCTGGAAGTGCCGGGTAATACCACCGCTGATGATTGGTACCCTCAAATCACCGCCGTGGGCACTGATGGCGCCTATGTGGTGACCTGGTACGGGGCCGATAGCGGCGGTGATGATTCGATCTTTGTGCAGGCGTTTGATGCTGATGGTTCATTGAGTGGCACCACGGTACAGTTGGAAGCGTTGGGCAATAACGCTGGGCATGATTTGCTACCCCAAATCACCTCGGTGGGCAGCGATGGTGCCTATGTGGTGACCTGGTATGGGTATGACGGTGTTGGCTATGGAGGGAATACCTCGATCTTCATTCAGGCCTTTAATGCCGAAGGCTCTCTCGATGGCAGCACGGTACAGCTGGAAGCGCTGGGTAATACCACCGGTGAAGATTATGCTCCACAAATCACCGCAGTAGGCAGCGATGGCGCCTATGTGGTGACCTGGTACGGTGAGGATAGCAACAATGACTATTCGGTCTTTGTTCAGGCATTTAACGCCGATGGTTCTTTCAACGGTGCCACGGTACAACTGGAGGCCTTGGGTAATACCACCGGTGATGACTATGATCCGCAAATCACCGCAGTGGGCAGCGATGGAGCCTATGTGGTGACCTGGTATGGAGAGAATAGTGACGGTAATAATTCGATCTTTATGCAGGCCTTTAATGCTGATGGCTCGCTGGTTGAGGATAGCACCTATGAAACCGGTGAGCTGGTGACACTGCAAAGCAGCGAAGCGGGTACGGTGTATCTGGTCAGCGATACGGTCACCGTAACCAGTGAATCTGATATTACCAGCGCCAGCAGTCATCTCTGGGTCGCCGCAACACTGGCAGCAGCAGGCACCGTCACGGTGGATACCACGGCGCTGGCCTATGGCGATTATTACGCTTATGCCGTCGACAATGCCGGCAATCTGAGTCTGGTTTCTGATGAGCGAGTCACATTAGCCGATCAAACAGCGCCGACCTTTACCTCGGATGCCACCATCCCCGCCATTGACGAAAACTCCGGTGAGAACGTGGTGATTTACACCGCGACCACGGATGATGCGGCAGCGGTTTATTCGTTGTCTGGTACAGATGCATCACTGTTCAGCATCAACTCCGCTACAGGCGAAGTCACTTTGTTGGCGGATGCGGATTACGAAACCAAACCAAGCTACAGCTTTACTGTTACAGCCACCGATGGAGCCGGTAACCACACCGACCAAATCGTTACTTTAGCAGTCAATAACCTGGATGAAGTGGCACCGACGATTACCTCTGGCGCTACGGCTACTGCCATCGATGAAAACTCTGGTGCTGGGCAAGTGGTGTATACCGCCACTGCGGATGACTCTGCTGATATTTCTGATGGCGT
>NZ_JAUYVV010000047.1:0-3336 GCF_030689165.1 Oceanobacter sp. 4_MG-2023
CAGGACGGGGTATTTCGTTTAAGAGCTTGACGATGACCTACTCTCACATGGGGAAGCCCCACACTACCATCGGCGATGCTGCGTTTCACTTCTGAGTTCGGGATGGATTCAGGTGGTTCCACAGCTCTATTGTCGTCAAGCAAACTGTTATGGTGTTGTCTGTCTTAAGGGGATCCTGTGAGGGATCGACCCGGCAGCGTTCACCAAATAAGGTTGGATACATGAGTTTTTTTGAGAGATTCTTAACATTTTGTCTAGCAGTTGCTCAGGGCTTGGGTCGTTAGTAACAGCCCGGTTTGGGTGTTATATGGTCAAGCCTCACGGGCAATTAGTATCAGTTAGCTCAACGCCTCGCAACGCTTACACATCTGACCTATCAACCTGGTGGTCTTCCAGGGCCCTACAGGGAACTCAAGGTTCCAGTGAGATCTCATCTTGAAGGAGGCTTCACGCTTAGATGCTTTCAGCGTTTATCCCGTCCGAACGTAGCTACCCGGCAATGCATCTGGCGATACAACCGGAACACCAGAGGTTCGTCCACTCCGGTCCTCTCGTACTAGGAGCAGCTCTTCTCAAATCTCAAACGCCCACGGCAGATAGGGACCGAACTGTCTCACGACGTTCTAAACCCAGCTCGCGTACCACTTTAAATGGCGAACAGCCATACCCTTGGGACCGGCTTCAGCCCCAGGATGTGATGAGCCGACATCGAGGTGCCAAACACCGCCGTCGATGTGAACTCTTGGGCGGTATCAGCCTGTTATCCCCGGAGTACCTTTTATCCGTTGAGCGATGGCCCTTCCATACAGAACCACCGGATCACTATGACCTACTTTCGTACCTGCTCGACGTGTCTGTCTCGCAGTTAAGCCGGCTTGTGCCATTACACTAACCTCCTGATGTCCGACCAGGATTAGCCGACCTTCGTGCTCCTCCGTTACTCTTTGGGAGGAGACCGCCCCAGTCAAACTACCCACCACACAGTGTCCTCGATCCAGATAATGGACCTGAGTTAGAACCCCAAATTGACCAGGCTGGTATTTCAAGGTTGGCTCCACGACAACTGGCGTCATCGCTTCAAAGCCTCCCAGCTATCCTACACAAGCCAATTCAAAGTTCACTGTGAAGCTGTAGTAAAGGTTCACGGGGTCTTTCCGTCTAGCCGCGGGAACGCAGCATCTTAACTGCGAATTCAATTTCACTGAGTCTCGGGTGGAGACAGTGTGACCGTCATTACGCCATTCGTGCAGGTCGGAACTTACCCGACAAGGAATTTCGCTACCTTAGGACCGTTATAGTTACGGCCGCCGTTTACCGGGGCTTCGATCAAGAGCTTCTCCGAAGATAACCCCATCAATTAACCTTCCGGCACCGGGCAGGCGTCACACCCTATACGTCCACTTTCGTGTTTGCAGAGTGCTGTGTTTTTAATAAACAGTTGCAGCCACCTGGTATCTTCGACCGGTCTCAGCTTACGGAGTAAATCCTTCACCAAAACCGGCGCACCTTCTCCCGAAGTTACGGTGCCATTTTGCCTAGTTCCTTCACCCGAGTTCTCTCAAGCGCCTTGGTATTCTCTACCTACCCACCTGTGTCGGTTTAGAGTACGGTTCATTTGTAGCTGAAGCTTAGAGGCTTTTCTTGGAAGCATGGCATCGACCACTTCGGACTCCGTAGAGTCACCGTCGTCGCTTCTCGGCATAAAGATCCCGGATTTGCCTAAGATCTCTGCCTACCAGCTTAAACACGGACAACCAACGCCGTGCTGGCCTAGCCTTCTCCGTCCCCCCATCGCACTACAAACAAGTACAGGAATATTAACCTGTTTCCCATCGACTACGCTCTTCAGCCTCGCCTTAGGGGCCGACTAACCCTGCCCCGATTAACGTTGGACAGGAACCCTTGGGTTTCCGGCGGGGGAGTTTTTCACTCCCCTTGTCGTTACTTATGTCAGCATTCGCACTTCTGATACCTCCAGCCTGGTTCACACCTTGACCTTCAACGGCTTACAGAACGCTCCTCTACCATGCGTATGAATACGCATCCGTAGCTTCGGTGTACAGTTTGAGCCCCGTTATATCTTCCGCGCAGGCCGACTCGACTAGTGAGCTATTACGCTTTCTTTAAAGGGTGGCTGCTTCTAAGCCAACCTCCTAGCTGTCTGGGCCTTCCCACATCGTTTCCCACTTAACTGTAACTTTGGGACCTTAGCTGACGGTCTGGGTTGTTTCCCTTTTCACGACGGACGTTAGCACCCGCCGTGTGTCTCCCATGATTGAACTCACCGGTATTCGGAGTTTGCAAAGGGTTGGTAAGTCGGGATGACCCCCTAGCCTTAACAGTGCTCTACCCCCGGTGGTTATACATGAGGCACTACCTAAATAGTTTTCGAGGAGAACCAGCTATCTCCGAGCTTGATTAGCCTTTCACTCCGATCCACAAGTCATCCCCTACCTTTTCAACGGGAGTGGGTTCGGTCCTCCAGTGCCTGTTACGGCACCTTCAACCTGCTCATGGATAGATCGCCCGGTTTCGGGTCTAATGCTAGCGACTGGACGCCCAGTTAAGACTCGCTTTCGCTACGGCTCCGTTAACACTTAACCTTGCCACTAACATTAAGTCGCTGACCCATTATACAAAAGGTACGCAGTCACCGAACAAGTCGGCTCCCACTGCTTGTACGTACGCGGTTTCAGGGTCTATTTCACTCCCCTAACAGGGGTTCTTTTCGCCTTTCCCTCACGGTACTAGTTCACTATCGGTCATCTGGGAGTATTTAGCCTTGGAGGATGGTCCCCCCATGTTCAGTCAGGATAACACGTGTCCCGACCTACTCGTTTTCACAATCTATAAGTTTTCGTATACGGGGCTATCACCCACTATGGCGGCACTTTCCAGAGCCTTCTACTAACTACAAGATTGCTTAAGGGCTAGTCCCCGTTCGCTCGCCGCTACTAAGGGAATCT
This sequence comes from Oceanobacter sp. 4_MG-2023, assembly GCF_030689165.1. Taxonomy (NCBI): domain Bacteria; kingdom Pseudomonadati; phylum Pseudomonadota; class Gammaproteobacteria; order Oceanospirillales; family Oceanospirillaceae; genus Oceanobacter; species Oceanobacter sp. 4_MG-2023. Next base: position 2,967 of record NZ_JAUYVV010000047.1, read on the forward strand.
CGGTTGATTTCTTTTCCTCGGGGTACTTAGATGTTTCAGTTCTCCCGGTTCGCCTCTTACACCTATGAATTCAGTGCAAGATACCTGTAAACAGGTGGGTTTCCCCATTCAGAGATCTCCGGGTCACAGGTTGTTTGCCACCTCACCGAAGCTTATCGCAGGCTACCACGTCTTTCATCGCCTCCAGATGCCAAGGCATCCACCGCGCACGCTTAGTCACTTGACCATATAACCCCAAACCGTTTACCTTCCTACAAGCTATGAGGAAGAAAACTTTCATGGCAGGGTTAATGTTGACGTTAATCCGCCAAGCAACTGCTAGCTTTCTATGTTGAGAATCTCAATTCTCATGTATCCAAATTTTTAAAGA
>NZ_JAUYVV010000048.1:0-3124 GCF_030689165.1 Oceanobacter sp. 4_MG-2023
TGGACGACGGCGGCTTTGCCGTGGTGTGGACATCAGACAGCGGTCAGGATGGTGACGGCAGCGGCATCTTCTTACGGTTGTTCGACAGCAGTGCCAGCGCCATCACGGCCGAAATCCAGGTCAACAGCTACACCACGGGTGCTCAATCCGATGCCAACGTCACCGTGCTGGACAACGGCAACCTGTTGGTGAGCTGGACCTCAGACAACCAGGATGGCTCCGAAGGGGGCGTATATGGCCAGACCTTCGATACCGATGGCAATGCCATTGGCAGCGAGTTCCTGATTAACAGCAGCACCGATGGCAACCAAAACGAATCCGACAGCAGCGCTCTCGCGCTTCTGAGTATTGACGAAAACAGCGGTACCGGGCAGGTGGTGTATACCGCCACAGCCACTGATACCGGCGATATCTCCGATGGCGTGACTTTCTCGCTCTCGGGCGATGATGCCGCCCTGTTCAGCATCAACAGCAGTACCGGCGAAGTGACCCTGTTGGCCGATCCCGACTACGAAACCCAATCCAGCTACTCATTTATCGTTACCGCTACCGATGATGCCGGTAACCATACCGACCAAGCGGTTACCCTTGATGTCAACGACCTGGACGAAACCGCCCCGGTGTTCAGTTCGTTGAGTGCCGGGTTTATTGTCACCTGGACATCGGCAGGCCAGGACGGCTCATCGACGGGAGTGTATGCCCAACGTTACGATCTGGCAGGCCACCCGGTGGGTGAAGAAATACAGATCAATAGCTACAGCACCAATGCGCAATACGAATCCAGTGTGGCCGTTTATAACGATGGGCGCTGGTTGGTCAGCTATAGCAGTTATCGATCAGATGGTAATCGTTACCGGGAGACCTATGTTCAAAGTTATGATGCCGCAGGCAATGTGATCACCAGTGAATACGCGGTGAATACCTTTAACGCAAACGATCAATGGCGCTCTGAGGTAGCAACCTTGATCGATGGTCATGCCATCGTGGTTTGGGAGGATGACTTTCAGGGTGATATTATCGGAAATTGGCTGGATGCCGAGGGCAACCCCGTTGCGGGTAATATTGCTATTGATGAGGCTTCCCCTTATTCACTTCAAAGCCCCAGCGTTGCCTCGCTGGCCGGTGGTGGCGTCGTGGTGGCATATGCAGTTACCACTAGGCATTTGGGCTCTGGGAACTACGATGAGGAAGCCATTGCCTTCACGATTTACGGCGCCGATGGTGAGGTGGTGACGGCCAGGATTTATGCCAACAGTACAATCGCCGGTTCTCAAATTGAACCGGAGGTGACCGGATTAACGAACGGCGGTTTTGTGGTGGTCTGGCAATCCGAGAACCAGGATGGTTCTGGTTATGGTATCTATGCCCAGCGTTACGACGCCAATGGCAATACCCTGGGCGGGGAATTCCGGGTCAATACCGAGACGACCGACAATCAACTGGATGCCAGTATCACCGCTCTGGAAGACGGTGGCTTTGTGGTGGTCTGGACGTCTTATGACCAGGATGGCAGCGGTATGGGGGTATTTGCCCAGCGTTACGATGCCGACGGCAACACCATTGATAGCGAATTCCAGGTCAATACCAGCACTGCCGGAAACCAGTCAGAGCCCGGTATCACTGCGCTGGCCAATGGTGGATTTATCATTACCTGGACATCCAGCGACCAGGATGGTGATGGCAAGGGTGTGTATGCCCAAGTATACGATGCCGATGGTCATGCAGTAGGGAGCGAATACCGGGTTAACAGCTATACCAGTGATAACCAGAACGATGCATCCGTGGCAGGGATTATTCTCTCGGTGGCGGAAAACAGTGGTGCCGGGCAAGTGGTGTACACAGCCGTGGCTACCGACACCGATGACAAGGGCACGGATACCAGCGCCAGCGTAACGTACAGCCTCCAGGGCGACGACGCCAGCTACTTCAGTATTGACGCCATCACTGGTGAAGTCACCCTGTTGGAAAACCCGGATTACGAAACCCGTAGCAGCTACTCGTTGGTGGTGGTCGCCACCGATGGTGTCGGTAATCAGGTCAATCAGGTGCTGGATATCGCGGTCAACAACCTTGATGAAATCGCCCCGGTCATTACTTCGGGCAGCAGCGTGAGTGTGGATGAAAATACCGCCATCGGCTCTGTGATTCATACGGTCACCGCCGATGATTCCGGGGATATCTCCGGTGGCGTGACTTTCTCGCTCTCGGGCGACGATACCGCACTGTTCAGCATCGATGCCAGCACCGGCGACGTCAGCCTCAACACCATACTGGATGCTGAAACCCGCACTGACTACTCATTGATCATCACCGTGACGGATGCGGCGGGTAACTACAGCAGTCAGGCTGTCGCCCTGACCGTGAATGACCTGGACGAATCCGCTCCAACCTTTACCTCCAGCGCCGCCGGTTACGTGGTGAGCTGGACGACCGCCGACGACGGCGACGGCAGCGGTATTGTAGGCCAACGCTACGACGCCAACGGCCAGACCCTGGGGGATGAATTCCAGATCAATACCACGGTGGCGGGAGACCAGAGCGAATCCTCGGTAACAACCCTGCTTGACGGCAGCTTTATCGTGGTATGGACCACCGCCGACGACGGCGATGGCAGCGGTATTGTCAGCCAGCGTTTCAACGTTCTCGGCGAGCGGATTGGCAGCGAAACCGTTATCAACAGCACCACCACCGGCAGCCAGAGCGCTGCGCAAGTCGAAGCACTGGGCAGCGGTGGTTACGTGGTGGTCTGGACCTCGAACGGTCAGGACGGTGACGCCGATGGCGTCTACGCCCGGATCTACGACGCCGACGGCAACGCGATCAGCGCTGAACTGGCGGTGAATAGCTACACGACAAATAATCAGAACGACGCCAGTGTTACCGCCCTGGCCGACGGCGGCTTTGTCGTGACCTGGACCTCCGAAAGCCAGGACGGTGGCTACTTCAGCACTTACCTGCAAATAGTTGATGCCGATGGCGTTACGGTGGGCAGCGAAACCCGCATCAACCATTACAACGACTACACCCAGGTAGAAACCGCCGTTACCGCACTGGCGAATGGTGGTTTTGTGGTGAGCTGGTCTTCCTGGGCTCAGGATGGTCAGAATTACGGCGTGTTTACTCG
>NZ_JAUYVV010000049.1:0-2564 GCF_030689165.1 Oceanobacter sp. 4_MG-2023
AGTGTCACGGTCTGATCAGTGAAGCGACCAACCCCATCAGTAGCGGTGACAGTAAAACTGTAGCTTGGTTTGGTTTCATAGTCAGCATCAGCTTTTAGAGTCACTTGGCCAGTATTGATATCAATGGTGAAGTAAGCCGCGTCAGTACCACTGAGGCTAAACGTTACGCCGTCCGAAATATCAGCAGAGTCATCAGCAACAGCGGTATACACCACCTGCCCAGCACCAGAATTTTCATCGATGGCAGTCGCGGTATCACCAGACGTAATGGTTGGTGCTGCTTCATCCAGGTTATTGACCGCCAGGGTAACGGTCTGATCAGTGAAGTGACCAGCCCCATCGGTGGCTGTAACAGTAAAGCTGTAGCTGGACTTGGTCTCGTAATTGGCATCAGCCAATAACGTCACTTCGCCGGTTACCGAGTTGATACTGAATAGCGCATCATCGGCTCCCGAGAGGCTATAAACCGCCGTCGCATCATTGGTTGTGGCTGTGTAAATAACCGAGCTGGCACCAGAGTTTTCATCAATGACATCCGCCAACGTGCCGGAAGTAAATACAGGCCCCACTTCATCCAGATCATTCACATCCAGCGTCACGGTCTGATCAGTGAAGTGACCAGCCCCATCGGTGGCGGTGACTACAAATGAATAGCTGGCTTTTGTTTCGTAATCGGCGTCGGCCAACAAGGTGACTTCACCGGTGCTGGTATCAATCGAAAAATACGCTGCATCGTCGCCTGAGAGCGAGAAAGTCACACCATCGGAGATATCCGCGAAGTCATCAGCAACAACGGTATACACCACTTGCCCGGCACCGCTGTTTTCATCGATGGCAGTGGCGGTATCACCAGAGGTAATCGTCGGTGCGACTTCATCGAGGTTATTCACCGCCAGCGTGACGGTCTGGTCAGTGAAGTGACCGGCGCCATCGGTGGCGGTGACAGTAAAGCTGTAACTGGCTTTAGTTTCGTAATCAGCGTCGGCCAACAGAGTCACTTCACCGGTGCTGGCATCAATCGAGAAGTACGCTGCATCGTCGCCTGACAGACTGAAGGTGACGCCATCAGAAATATCAGCAGAGTCATCAGCGGTGGCGGTATACACCACCTGCCCGGCACCGCTATTTTCATCGATGGCAGTGGCGGTATCACCAGAGGTAATCGTCAGTGCCACTTCATCGAGGTTATTCACCGCCAGCGTGACGGTTTGATCGGTGTGGTTACCCGCCCCATCGGTGGCGGTGACAGTAAAGCTGTAGCTTGGTTTGGTCTCGTAGTCCGCATCCGCCAACAAGGTGACTTCACCGGTTACCGAGTTGATACTGAAGTACGCGGCATCGTCGCCTGAGAGCGAGAAAGTCACACCATCCGAAATATCGGCAGAGTCATCCACCGTCGCTGTGTAAATAACCGAGCCAGTACCCGTGTTCTCATCAATGGCAGTCGCCGCCGCGCCAGACGTAATCGTTGGTGCCACTTCATCCAGATCATTGACCGCCAGCGTCACGGTCTGATCAGTTAAGTGACCAGCCCCATCGGTGGCAGTGACTACAAATGAATAGCTGGCTTTGGCTTCGTAATCCGCATCCGCCAACAAGGTGACTTCACCGGTGGCTGAGTTGATGCTGAACAGTGACGCATCTGTACCAGACAACGAATAAACCACTGCCGCGTCGTCCGTGGTCGCGGTGTAAATAACCGAGCTGGCACCAGAATTTTCGTCAATGGCATCCGCCAGAGTCCCGGAGGTAAATACAGGCCCCACTTCATCCAGGTTATTCACCGCCAGGGTGACAGTTTGATCTGTGTAGTTACCAGCCCCATCGGTAGCGGTGACGGTAAAGCTGTAGCTTGGTTTGGTCTCGTAATCGGCATCAGCCAATAACGTCACTTCGCCAGTGCTGGCATCAATCGAGAAATACGCTGCATCGTCGCCTGAGAGCGAGAAAGTCATACCATCAGAGATATCTGTGGAGTCATCGGCAGTCGCGGTATAAATCACACTGCTGGCACCGCTGTTTTCATCGATCGTAGTAGCCGTCGCGCCAGACGTAATGCTTGGCGCTGCTTCATCCAGGTTATTAACCGCCAGCGTGACAGTTTGATCGGTGTGGTTACCGGCTCCATCGGTGGCGGTGACGGTAAAGCTGTAACTGGCTTTAGTTTCGTAATCGGCATCCGCCAACAAAGTGACTTCACCCGTGGCCGAGTTAATACTGAACAAAGCAGCATCAGCCCCCGAGAGGCTATAAACCGCTGTCGCGTCATCGGTCGCTGCGGTGTAAATAACCGAGCTGGCGCCAGAGTTTTCATCAATGGCATCCGCCAACGTGCCGGAGTTAAAGACCGGTCCTGACTCATCCAGATCATTGACCGCCAGCGTCACGGTCTGATCAGTGAAGTGACCGACGCCATCGGTGGCTGTAACAGTAAAGCTGTAGCTTGGTTTGGTTTCGTAATCAGCGTCGGCCAACAAAGTCACTTCGCCGGTGGCGGAGTTGATGCTGAACAGTGACGCATCTGTACCAGACAGGCTGAAACTCACACCATCGGAAATATCGGC
>NZ_JAUYVV010000005.1:0-176670 GCF_030689165.1 Oceanobacter sp. 4_MG-2023
TAAGAGGGTTAAAAACGGCTACGCGATAAATCGGCATGTAATCATTCCTTGTTTAATAGGGTGGCCACCCAGAGCTCATCCTTGGAAATAGCGGCCACTTCTATCATTAAGAAACTCAGGCGTCCATACTCAGCAACTAGCAAAGCACTAAGATGCCAAATAGGTCTAAAATATCGAAGTAATTTAGAAATAATTTAAGAAGCAGTATAAAAAACAGGAAAAATTATCTCATCAGTCAAAGACTGATTTGGTATCAATAAATAAATGCCCCCCGTATTTTATGCTGGTCAGACCTCAGCGAATATTTATTCGTTATTCGATCGGCCACGATTAGACTCAGTGTCACCCGTTAGCACAAAACAGCAACAAATCTGCCGCAAATAATCCACTGCTTTGAATATCTCTCGCTATCTTCCATTTTTATATGGAGGATCGGTATATGGAGGATCGGCCAGTGAGTGGAGACACCCAGCACCAGCAGATTTCAGGCAATGGTCACCCACCTGACTTTGTCAGGCCGATGACCATATTGATATGACTATTCCGCAGCCGCTATCAGGCTGGCATTGCCACCAGCAGCGGTAGTATCGATACAGATATGCCGTTCAAGCTGGTAACGATGGCTGTTTTTATCGTCATCAATCAGGGGCAGCAAGGCTCCTTCCCGTTGCGCCAGTGCGATACGACACGCTCGCATGTACTCTTCCTGACCAGCACAAACAACCGCATCAATGCCTTTTACTGGCGTTAGTGCAGCCGCTTGCAATGCGCCATCGAGCGCAACCACCGGCCACTCGTGTCCGCGTAACGATGCGACGGCTTGTTCGGCACCCGGTGCTATAACAACCACCCGATTACCACAAGCCAATGCCAGCGCCGCCTGATGCAGAGCCCGCGCCAGCGTTGGCCCAAGGCACAGCATCACACCACGAGGATGCAACGATAACCGATTGAGTTCACCCGTTGGTCCGGGGAGTTCAAGTGTCGACGGATCTTCCAGTACGACCTGAATACCCAGGGCAGCAAAGCTGTCATTAATCTGCTGCGATAATGGTTCGGCGTGTTGCCTGGCGGCAGCAAATCCTTGCCCGGCGACATCATCCAATGCTTGTTGCAACGTCGCCGCGGTGATGGTGGCGTGATCGATAGCCAGCACTTCTCGCGCAGAAGACGGTGCGATAAAACGTTCAACATAATGCGGCCCACCGGCTTTTGGACCTGTCCCCGACAACCCTTCACCACCAAATGGCTGAGACCCCACCACAGCACCAATCTGGTTGCGGTTGACGTAGGTATTACCCACACGAATACGACGGGACAAGGCATTAACCCGGGAATCCATACGGGTATGCAAACCAAAAGTCAGGCCAAATCCACGTGCGTTAATTGCGTCAACAACCTGTTCCGCATCCTCTCCCCTGAATCTCGCCACATGCAGTACAGGACCAAAAATCTCTTCTGGCATATCGGCAATTCCATTGACGTTAACCACCGCCGGAGCCACAAATCGCCCCTGCTCTGGCACTGTCATACGCTTCAATAGTCGTCCGGCAGCGGCATGTTCATCCAGGTATTGATTGATTTTGTTGCGAGCAGCGTCATCAATCACAGGGCCAATGTCCGTTGATAACAACCAGGGATCTCCCAGTGCCAGTTCGTCCATGGCGCCGTACAACATATGCAGCAAATGGTCGGCAATATCTTCCTGTAAATATACGATCCGGAGTGCTGAGCATCGCTGACCGGCACTCTGGAATGCCGATGCCAGTATGTCGCGTACAACCTGTTCCGGCAGTGCAGTTGAGTCGACGATCATGGCATTCAGACCGCCGGTTTCGGCAATAAGTGGCGCTTCTGCAGACATCGCACTCGCCATTGCCCGGTTGATGGTTTGAGCCGTTGCGGTAGAACCGGTAAAACACACGCCTTGAATACGGGCATCCGCGGTCAATGGTGCACCGACATCCCGCCCCGAGCCCGGCAACAGTTGCACCACGTCCAGTGGGATACCGGCGTCATGCATCAAGGCTACCGCCCGCGCCGCAATCAGCGGGGTCTGGTCGGCGGGTTTTGCCAGTACTGTATTCCCGGCAGCAATGGCAGCTAACACCTGTCCGGTAAAAATTGCCAGAGGGAAGTTCCAGGGAGAAATACAGCTGATCACACCACGGGCGTTGACCTCCTCCCCTCTGGCGGTCAAGCGGTCGTCCAGTTGCTGTGCCTGATCGGCGTAATAACGGGCGAAATCCACGGCCTCGCGTACTTCGCCCACGGCATCCAGCAGGGTTTTGCCAGCTTCTCGCTGTGCCAGTGCAAACAGCTCCACTGCATGCTGTTCATACTGGTCAGCCACCCGGTTCAGCAAGGCTGCCCGCTGCGCCACCGGAACCGCTGCCCAACGCGGGGCTGCTGCCACTGCGGCAACAATCGCCGACTCGATATCAGCGGGACTGGCGGCAGTGACCTGCCCGACAACATCATTGGGTTGAGCCGGGTTGATGACCGATGAGCATGCAGCGCTTTCTGTACTCTCCTTGGCTGCTGTGTCAGCGGCGACCATGGGTATGGCTTGCCACTGGCTGGTCGCAAAGGCAGCACGGGCGGCAAGAATTTTCTCAACCTCGACCACATCGGTCACGTCCCAGCCCTTGGCGTTCTGGCGCTGATCACCAAATAATTGTGACGGCGCAACAATCAAGCTGCTGGGTTTGGGGTCATGCCACACCGCTGCGATATCAAAGGGGTCCCGGGCAATCACCTCAGGTGTAATGCGGGTATCGACAATCTGATTAACAAACGAGCTGTTGGCTCCGTTTTCCAGCAAACGCCGCACGAGGTAGGCCAGCAAATCGCGATGTTCGCCCACCGGGGCGTAAATACGACAGCGGGTGCCTTCGCGCTTCAAGACTTCATCATGAAGTGCTTCTCCCATACCATGCAGTCGCTGCAGTTCAAACTGATGCTTGCCGACGTGCTGGGCAATCCGCAAGACTGCCGCTACTGAATGGGCGTTATGGGTCGCAAACTGGGGATAGATATGATCAGTCATGCCCAAGAGCTTTTCGGCACAACACAGGTAGGAGACATCGGCATGTGCCTTACGGGTGTACACCGGAAATCCTGCCAACCCCAAGGTCTGGGCCCGTTTGATTTCGGCATCCCAATAGGCGCCTTTCACCAATCGCACCATGATGCGCCGGTTCAGCCGTTGCGCCTGGGCATAGAGGAAATCAATCACATGCGGCGCTCTCTGGCCGAACGCCTGTACGACAACCCCAAAGCCATCCCAACCGGCCAGTTGCGGATCTTCCAGCACTGCGACAATCACATCCAGCGACAGATCCAGCCGATCAGCTTCTTCCGCATCAATATTGAATCCCATATTGTGCTGCTTGGCCTGACGTGCCAGTTCGCGGGTACGTGCCACCAGCTCAATCATGACCCGCTCCCGTTTGGCAAATTCATAACGAGGATGCAGGGCCGACAGCTTCACCGATATGCCGGGGTTTTCAGCCATCGTTGCGCCGGTACAAGAAGCTGCTAAAGCAGCGATAGCCTGGCTATAAGCATCGAAGTAGGCTTTGGCATCGTCTGCGGTACGAGCCGCTTCACCCAGCATGTCGTAGGAATAGGTGTAGCCCTGACTTTCCAGCTTGCGTGCCCGTTCGGTGGCATTACGGATATGACTGCCCAGCACAAACTGGCGACCCAATTCTTTCATGGCTTGCGCCACGGCCACCCGAATCACCGGCTCTCCCAGTCGTTTCACCAGACCTCGCAACGTTGACCGCAAGCCTTCCGCTCCTGTTGGCGAAATCAGTTTGCCAGTCAGCATCAGCGCCCAGGTAGAAGAATTCACCAGACCAGAGCGGGACTGCCCCAGATGCTCACTCCATTGCCCCGGAGCCACCTTATCTTCAATCAACTGATCGATGGTAAATGCATCCGGCACACGCAACAGCGCTTCGGCCAGGCACATCAGCGCCACCCCTTCTCGAGTGGTCAGGCCGTATTCCGCCAGAAAATTCTCCATCATGGTGGAACGCTTGCGGCTGCGGACCGCTCGCACCAAGGCAGCCGCATCAGCTGAAATTTCCTGGCGCAGTGGCGCAGACAAACGGCTATCGGTGACCAGTTCAGTCAGCGCCTGACGTTCATCCATTAAATAATGATCGCGAATCGCGTCGCGAATGGCAGGGATATTGGCACTCATGTTACAGCCCTCATGGATACAAAACATTAAGCTGAATATGCCGCATTTTTGTGTTTATTTTTTCCTAAAATATATTAATTAACATTATTTTAAGACTAATTTTTATTAAAAAACAAGAAAAAACACAATAAAAAACAGTCAATACAAGCAGAAAATCACTAAAAAGAAAAAACCAGTGAATCACTCCCATAGACCTCGAAAAACGATCAAGAAAGCCATTAAAAAAACGATGGAGAAAGACATAAGAAGAGCAGCTGACAGAGCTGCCGGGAATGACCGGGAAGAGACCCGCAACAGGTACGGCGGAGAGACAGCAGACTTTGCAGTCGAAGTGAAAGATCAACAAGAGAATACCCGCAGCACAAGGCCAGGTTCCTTCCCTGACCATTGCACCATGCCGGTCGTACCGTTGAAGACGACCATAATACGTCGCCTTCACTGGGCTCTGTTAGCCCCGGCAACCTCAACTACAAAAATCAGCTACGTACTTCAGTCACCACATCATCAAACTTCTGCTGGATTGAATCCTCTGGCTCGCGGGTCGCCATGGAAGCAACCACCACTGCAAGGGTCGCCAGCAGAATACCAGGGATGATTTCGTACAAATCAAACCAGCCACCTTCCAGCTGTTTCCAGACCACCACGGTAATACCGCCGACAACAATGCCAGCCAGCGCACCCTGACGCGTCATCCGTTTCCAATACAACGACAAGATCAGGGCCGGACCAAAGGCTGCACCAAAACCTGCCCAGGCATAAGACACCAGATCCAACACTCCGGATTCCGGATTTAACGCCAGAACAGTAGCGATAACGGCAATACCCACAACCGCAAAACGTCCGACTTTTACTAACTGTTCGGAACTGGCGTCTTTATGGAACAGCGCTTTGTAGAAGTCTTCCGCCAATGCTGAAGAAGACACCAGCAACTGGGAATCCGCCGTACTCATGATCGCCGCCAGAATAGCGGCCAGCAGAACACCGGCAACCAGCGGATGGAAGATGGCATCCACCATCACCATAAAGACCGTTTCATTGTCTCCCAGACCTGTTTTCAGATAAGCCACGGCAAACAGCCCAATGGCCATCGAACCGATCATCGCCACCCCGGTCCAGGCAACAGCAATGCGACGGGCTGCCGGTACATGATCCTTGCTTTTGATGCCTTTGAAACGCGCCAGAATATGCGGCTGGCCAAAATAGCCAAAACCCCAGCCAATCAATGACAGGGTACCAATCAGGGTAATCGGTGTGCCGTCTGCATTGGTGAACGCATCCAGCAATTCGGGGTTGCTATTGGCTATCTTGTCGAAGGTTGCCGATATGCCACCCATCTCGGACAGGGCAATCACAGGTACCAGAACCATCGCCCCGACCATCAGCAAGCCTTGCACGACATCCGTCCAGGACACCGCCAGAAAGCCACCAAACATGGTGTAGGAAATCACTGCCACAGCCCCCAGCACAACCGCCAGCTGATAATCCAGGCCGAATACGGTTTCAAACAGCTTGCCTCCTGCCACCAGGCCGGAACTGGTGTAAAACAGGAAAAATACCAGCACAAAAATCGCAGACACTACCCGCAAGGTATGGCTTTTATCTTCAAACCGCTTTTCAAAAAAAGCCGGCAAGGTCAGCGCATCACCGGCTCGCTGGGAATAAACCCGCAGACGCTGGGCAACCAGCAACCAGTTGGCCCAGGTGCCAATCAGCAGTCCACCTGCCAACCAAAACGCACCATAACCTGCACTCATGGCGTAGCCTGGCAAACCCAGCAACAGCCAGCCACTCATATCCGAGGCGCCGGCACTCAGGGCACTGGGAATTGGCCCGAGATTACGGCCACCCAATACATAATCCGACAAGTCTTGAGTGCGTCGATAAGCAATAATGCCGATACCCAGCATGACTGCCAGATACACGATAAACGTCAAAGTAACCATGGATCGTCCTCTTTCATTGTTTGCTATTAATTGAGGTATCGCATCAAGAAGATACCGCTCTTGCAGAGAGACATCTCACCTTATCCAGCCAATACTGTCAGGTTCGAGCCCATGGGAAATAAAGCCTAAAGCAGAGCCAGTGGTCGAATTGGCTGTTTTTTAATATTTCATGGTCTATTTGTTTTTAAATTTGTTTTTTAAACTGCATTTCGACCAAGTTTTATGCGTGTAAAGATAATTTCACCGATGCATCACCAATGTGCAACATAATCATCCCCAACACGCAAAAGCACCATGTCAGTGCATAATCAGAAAGGCATAATTGTTAATCAAAACCAATAGGTTGAGATAATTTCTCTAATATTATTGTTTTATTTAGAACAAAATACGCATCATTTCCCACTACAATGGCTCTTTCCCGTTCCTGTAAATGACCCATTACTGCCCGACAAGGACATCAAAACTTCATGGATTCTCAAGAAAATCTTGACAAGCTCGATATGGCCATCCTTCGCGAGCTGCAGAAAAACGGCCGAATCACCGTAACCGAGCTGGCTTCGCTGATTGGATTATCCAAAACTCCCTGTCAAATCCGTATGAAACGGCTCGAAGAACAAGGGTATATTCTCGGTTACATGGCATTGCTTGATCAAAAGAAACTTGGCACCAAATACGTTGCCTTTGTGCAAGTGTCGCTCAGCGATACTCGCACCAGTGCGCTCAAAGCCTTTAATGATGCCGTGCGTACCATCCCTGAAATCGAGCAATGCCATATGACCGCCGCGACCTTTGACTATCTGTTAAAAGTCCGCACTTCCGACATGGAATCCTATCGCGCCGTGTTGGGAGAAAAAATTTCTTCCCTGCCTTACGTCACCCAGACCAGTACTTTTGTTGTGATGGAAAACGTCAAGGACATTGAATCCAAGCTGATTTGACATCGACATCAGGCCCTCAATCGGTAAATCGGGGCCAGCGTCTTGCTGGTTCTCCTGATGAAAGGGCCAGACAGGCCAACCCACCCCCAACATAAGCCTAAAGTAGTACACGATATTTACTGAACTTTTATTCCTATAAACAGCAATACCAAACTTGTCGCAAGCTCATTGCGCCAAAGCATGGAAAACCCAATAACAATGGGACTTTGAAGCTGTTTTTTACGCTGATTTTGTGCTGTCTTTCCAGTCACATTCGCATACTACTTACGTAGTTACACCAAGATAATTTACTTACCAATAATCACCAACATAGTAAAAACACCAGTAACCCCCGCAGTCCAACGAATAGCCGAAACAATCATCTGCAACGACTATACTGCCTCCACGAGACGATTGATGGTCGTGCAGGCAGTTGCCACCTCGACGTCGTTCCGACGGACTATAAAAAAGGATAACAACAAGATGCTCAAATTATCGAAACTGAAGCGCGGCCTGCTGGCCGGATTCTGTGGTCTGGTTGTCGCCTCTGGTGCCCAGGCAGCAGACAAGGTTTACCGTTTGAAAATGGCCGAAACCTGGGGTGCCAACTTCCCTATTTTTGGTGATTCTCCACGCAACATGGCAGCCATGGCAGAGAAAATGTCCAATGGCCGTTTGCAAATCACCATCGACTCGGCCAACAAGCACAAAGCACCGTTTGGTGTTTTCGATATGGTCCGTGCCGGACAATACGATATGGGGCACTCAGCGTCCTATTATTGGAAAGGCAAGGTCCCCAACACCCTGTATTTCACAACCATGCCATTCGGCATGACCGCACCTGAGCAATACGCCTGGTTCTACTACGGTGGCGGCATGCAACTGATGGACAAGGTATACAGCAAGTTTGGTCTGATGAGTTTCCCGGGTGGTAACACCGGTAATCAGATGGGCGGCTGGTTCCAGAAAGAAATCAACTCCCTTGATGACCTGAAAGGTCTGAAAATGCGCGTACCCGGTTTCGCCGGTGAAGTTCTGGCAGAACTGGGCGTCAGCCCAACCAACATTCCACCAGGTGAGCTGTACACCGCACTTGAACGTCGTACCATCGACGCTCTGGAATGGGTAGGTCCATCACTGGACTTGCGTATGGGTTTCCACAAAATTGCACCGTACTACTACACCGGTTGGCATGAACCAGCCACTGAGCTGCAATTTTTGGTTAACAAGCGCACCTGGGACAAACTGCCAGAAGATCTGCAAGAAATCCTGCGTGTTTCCATGCGTGCCGCATCTTATGAAATGTACATTCAGTCTTACCACGAATCCGCCATTAACCTGGACGTGATCAACTCTGAATACCCGAACGTCAAAATCAAAACCTTCCCTGCTGATGTCATGGCTGCCATGCGCAAAGCCAACGACAAACTGCTGACAGAAAAAGCGGCTGAAGACCCACTGGCCAAGGAAATTCTTGATTCCCAAGCCAACTACATGAAAAAAGCACGTGCCTGGACGGATATTTCCGACAAGGCCTACCTGAACAGCGTCTCTGTCGGCCAATAAGCCTGCGGTGATTCATGCAAGTCAACAACCGGGTTAACCCCGACCGTTGGCTTGCTGGAGCAGAGTCACCCTCTGCTCTGTTCCCTCCAGTACCCCAAGGGAGAAAATTATGTTGGTTCGGCTTGAGCGAGCGATTAATCGCTTTTCCGATCTGCTCGGTACGATATCCGCCGTACTGTTTCTGATCATGTTGGTGAACGTCTTTATCGACGTTGTCCTGCGCTACGCGCTAAACGTTGTTTATATCGGTTCTCAGGAGATGGAATGGCACTTGTTTGCAGCCATGTTCATGCTGGCCGTTCCCTACACTCTGAGAGCCGAAGGCCATGTCCGTGTTGACCTGGTGTATGAACGCCTGTCCATGCCAAAGAAAAACTGTATCGATATTGCTGGCGGCTTATTGTTATTACTGCCGTTCTGCCTGTTGGTCGGTTACTACGGCATCGGCTTTGCCCACGAAGCGTGGGAACTGGGTGAAACCTCAGGAGACCCCGGTGGTTTGCCTGCTCGCTGGATCATCAAATCCGTTATTCCCGTGGCCTTTTTTGCCACCGCCATTTCAGGTGTTGGCATGATACTCACCTCAATCAATGAGTTGCGCGGCGTCAAACACGAGCACCACAAGGAGGCTGCACTGTGATTGGTATTGTAATGTTTGTTGTGGCCCTGCTGATGCTGATGTTTGGCTTCCCTGTGGCTTTTACCTTTGGTGGTGTAGCACTGATTTTTGGTGTGATTGCCGAAGGCCCGGACATGTTTGCCTTCATGCCCTTCCGCATTCAAAGCATTATGGAAAACGTCACGCTGATGGCGGTTCCGCTGTTTATTTTTATGGGCATCGTGCTGCAGCGCACCAAGTTGGCGGAGCAATTGCTCGAAGCCATGGGCAAGCTGTTTGGACGCGTCCGTGGTGGCCTGGCGATTTCGACGGTTCTGGTAGGGGCGCTGTTGGCAGCCTCAACCGGTGTGGTCGGTGCTTCCGTTGTCGCCATGGGCCTGATCTCTCTGCCTGTAATGCTGAAATACAACTACGATAAATCCCTCGCCTGCGGCACCATTTGTGCGTCAGGTACATTGGGACAAATCATCCCGCCATCCATCATCCTGATCATTCTCGGTGACGTGATGGGGATTCCTGTCGGCGATCTGTTCCAGGCAGCAGTCATGCCCGGCTTCATGCTGATTGGCATTTATATTCTCTATATTCTGGTTTATTCCTTCCTCAAGCCAGAAGCCGCGCCTGCGTTGCCTGTCGAAGACGATGGCACCACCCAGGCCCAGATGTATACCCAGGCGATTATTGCCATTATTCCGCCATTGGCGCTGATTCTGGTGGTACTGGGATCAATCTTTGCCGGTATCGCAACCCCGACAGAATCGTCTGCATTGGGTGGCATTGGTGCCATCTTCCTGGCCACTGTTTACGGCCAGTTCAGCTGGAAAATGCTGTACCAGTCGGCGCAGGAAACCGTCAAGATCACGGCAATGGTTTTCGCGATTCTGCTGGGTGCAACAGCGTTCAGCATGGCCTTCACCTACACCGGTGGTGACTACATTGTTGAAGAAATCCTGACCAGCCTGCCTGGTGGACAACTCGGGTTCCTGATCCTGTCGATGATCGCTATTCTGATTCTTGGCTTCTTTATCGACTTTGTTGAAATCAGTTTCATCATTGTGCCGATTCTGGCGCCGGTTGCAGATGCCCTGGGGATCGCCCCACTGTGGTTTGCCATTCTGATTGCCATGAACCTGCAAACCAGCTTCCTGACACCGCCGTTCGGGTTCGCGCTCTTTTATCTCAAAGGGGTCGCGCCTCCACAGGTGCAAACAACAGACATCTATAAAGGGGTTTTGCCTTTTATTGTGATGCAGGTAGGCCTGGTAGTGTCTATCATGATGTTTCCGGAGTTTTACGGTCTGATCGACTAGCCGTTCCCGGATAACATTGGACAGCCCATGCGCCAGCATGGGCTGTCGTTATCACTTCACAACAACAAGAATCGACATTACGGTGAACCTGTCACTCAAAGCAAAAATCCTGTTACTGACGGTCTTGCCCTTGATCGCCCTGTCATTAACGATCAGCTGGCTGTATCAACGCCAGGCCAAGGAACTGGCTTACCAGCAAGTCGCTGTTTTTGAAGAAAACCTGATGGCCGGCCGCCGCGAGGCACTCAAGAATTACACACTACTGGCCATGAACTCGATATCCCCCACACTCGAACAACTCG
Organism: Oceanobacter sp. 4_MG-2023; assembly: GCF_030689165.1. Lineage (NCBI taxonomy): Bacteria > Pseudomonadati > Pseudomonadota > Gammaproteobacteria > Oceanospirillales > Oceanospirillaceae > Oceanobacter > Oceanobacter sp. 4_MG-2023. The sequence continues at coordinate 10,871 of NZ_JAUYVV010000005.1, forward strand.
AGAACGGTATGGAGCGCTCCAGCGCCGAATACCGGATCAAGCATCAGCTACGTGGCATGCGCTATGGCAGTGACGGCTATTTCTTTGTTTACACCCAAGCTGGCACCAATATTGTCCACCCCACCCAACCCCATCTGGAAGGACAGGACCTGATCGACCTGCAGGATGAAAACGGTCAATTTGTTATTCGGGACCTGCTTGATATTGCCGAATCCGGTGGTGGGTTCTACCAATACCTCTGGCGTAAACCCACCGACGGTAACGACGTCAACAAACTCGGTTACGTCATACAGATTCCGGCATTGGGCTGGATGATGGGTACCGGCTTGTACGTCGACGACATCGCCAAGGAAATCGCCTTGATGGAGCAAAAGGTCGCCAATAATGTGCGCAAAAGTTTCTGGGCATCAACCATTTTGCTGATTGTGACACTGACAACCGTGGTGCTTATCGTCACACTGGTCAACATGCATACAACCCAACTGGCCGACCAACATTTACAACAACTCGCCAACCGCTTTGTCTCCTTTCAGGTTATTCAGCGTCGTCATTTTGCCCGCGAATTACACGATGGCATCAACCAGCTGCTGGTCTCGGCCAAGTTGCGGCTGAATCTGGCCAACAAGCAATGGCCTGAGCGCCAGGCACTCGAGCACCAGACCAAGGCGGTCGAACAACTGGACATCGCCATCCAGGAAGTGCGCCGCATCTCCCACAACCTGCTGCCGGTTTTACTTGATGATCTCGGTCTGGAAGCGGCCTTGCACGGCCTGTTGGATGAACTGGAAGAACAATCGGACATCACCACCCGTCGCCGCATCCGGCTACCACGGGAACGCCTGCCAGACGCCATCGAAATGACCGTTTACCGGCTCGTGCAGGAAGCTCTGACCAATATTCACAAACACGCCCAGGCCACCCAGGTCAGCTTGAGCCTGACCGCCAGCGCCCAACAGCTGGTGCTGACCATGGGCGACAACGGATGTGGCTTTGCCAGTGATGAAGACAGCAGTGGCGTTGGCTTGATGAATATGCGCGAACGGGTCGAGCTATTAGGAGGAAAGTTTAGTGTCCGTAGTCGACGCAGCAAAGGTACACTCATAAAAGCAGCGTTTTTGCTTAATCCGGAGCCAGGCTTGGCAAGGGACCCCGAACTCAGTAAGGAATCGAAATGAACACCACACGCGCCCGCCCGCCCATTCGCCTATTGATCGCGGACGATCACCCCATGGTGCGCGAAGGCCTGAAGGTCAGTCTGGAAAGCGAGCATCTGATTGAAGTCCTTGCCGATGTCAGCAATGGCCAGCAAGCGCTGGAGCAAGCTGCCCTGTTAGGGCCCGACGTGGTTTTGCTGGATATCTCCATGCCCGTTATGGGAGGGCTGGAAGCCTGTGAGTCATTTCGGCAACGCTTTCCGGAAATTCGCTTATTGATTGTCACCATGCACGACAACCGGGAATATATCCTCAAGGCTGTGCAAGCCGGTGCCGCCGGTTACGTCTTGAAAGACGTCCCCACCGAAGAACTGCTACTGGCAGTCCAAACCGTCTTTCAGGGAGGCACCTACTTCAGCTCCAGCGTGGCCAAAACCCTGTTCAGCGAATTTGGTACCGCCCCGGCACGAAACACCAGCAGCCAGGGTCATCAGGCACTCAGCCCACGGGAAACCGACGTGTTATCACTACTGACGGAGGGGATGGGCAACAAGGAAATTGCCGGTCAGCTGAATATTTCCGTGCGCACGGTCGAAGCCCATCGCCTCAAGATCAAGCAAAAGCTGGGCATTAACAATTCTGCCGGACTGATCCGTTACGCTCTCGATAACGGTATTGGCAAACCGGTTTAATTCCTGTTCCAGTCCTCGGTCCTGGGCACCGCCATTCATCCGCTACAAACATCCAGCGGGTGCCAATAACGCCGGTGCCCACCGGCTTTGACCGACGTTATCTATCCATTCCCCATTTGCCGGTGTCATTCGCTGCCAGGCAACCCACAAAGCGAACTCTAGCCCCGATACCTTGTCTTCCCCCGATACCTTACTATTCTCATAGAGTCTTTAGTGTCTGTTTTTTTATCAAGACTCAAGGTGGCATAAACAGCGGGATAAACAGCAGCGCTGCACTCGACACACCCAGACGGTACCGCCAGGTCTTGGCCTCTATGGCAAACAAATTGCCCAACAATCAGGTTCGTGACTTGTCGCACATCCAGCATCTTGGCTGCCGACTATGCTGGCCACCTATATTTGGCCCCATCAGCCAAACGGTCCACAGGAGATATGGCCCATGACTCATACAACGCTTTCAGGGTTGAGGAAAACACTGTTATCGCTCGCCATCGCGTCACTCGGAACACATGCTTACGCCACCCCCAACTACGGCGAAGCCCTGCAAAAATCCATTTATTTCTACGAAGCACAACAAGCAGGTGAGCTGCCCGCCTGGAACCGGGTCGAATGGCGTGGTGACTCAACCCCCAACGACGGTGCCGACAACAGCGTTAACCTGACCGGTGGCTGGTTTGACGCCGGTGACCATGTCAAATTTGGCCTGCCCATGGCCGCCTCGGCCACCATGCTGGCCTGGGGTGTGATTGAAAACCCATCGGCTTATACCCAATCGGGCCAAATGGTCCACATCAAGAACAACCTGCGATTTGTTGCCGATTATTTTGTGAATGCCCATCCGTCCCCTAACGTCCTGTATGGTCAGGTTGGAACCGGTTCCAGCGATCATGCCTGGTGGGGACCGGCAGAAGTCATGCACGCCACCTCTGGTGCTGCCGCGACCCGGCCCTCATATGCCATTACCGAATCCTGCCCCGGTTCCGACCTCGCCGGTGAAACCGCGGCGGCATTGGCTGCAATCGCCATGGTGTTTGCCAGCGATGACCCGGCCTACTCCACCACCCTGCTGACCCATGCCGAACAACTGTATACTTTTGCCCGGCAATTCCAGGGCAAATATTCCGACTGCATTACCGATGCCCAATCCTTCTACAACTCCTGGAGTGGCTATCAGGATGAACTGGTCTGGTCTGCCGCCTGGCTCTACAAGGCGACCGGCGACAGCACCTATCTGAACAACGCCCAAAGCGACTACAACCAACTCGGTACCGAAGGCCAAAGCAGCAACAAAGCCTACAAGTGGACGCAAGCCTGGGATGACAAATCCTACGGCTCCTACGTTTTACTGGCGCAGCTGACTGGCGACAGCCAATACCGGGCCGATGCCGAACGCTGGCTTGATTACTGGAGCACTGGCTACAACGGCGAGCAGGTTCCCTATACCTCCGGTGGCCTGGCGCAACTGGATCAATGGGGCGCGACTCGTTACGCCGCCAACACCGCCTGGGTGGCACTGGTGTATTCCGACTACCTCCGCAGCATTGAGCCATCCAACAGCCGTATCAGCAGCTACTACAACTTCGCCACCAGCCAGCTGGAATACCTGCTCGGTGACAACCCGATGGGCCACCCCTACCAGATTGGCCTGAGCTCCACCGGCCCACTCAACCCGCACCATCGTACGGCTCATGGCAGCTGGGCAGATGACATCAGCAGCCCAAGCCAAAGTCGCCACCTGTTGATCGGCGCGTTGGTGGGTGGCCCTGCCAGCGGTGACGGTTATAGCGATGACCGCAGCGATTACATTTCCAACGAAGTCGCTACCGACTACAACGCCGGTTTTACCTCGGCACTGGCACGGCTTTATCTGGATTTTGGCGGCGACCCTATTCCTGATAGCGAATTTCCTGCCGCAGAAACTCGTGATACCGAGTTTTTTGTTGAAGCCAAGGTCAACGCCAGCGGCCCACGTTTTATTGAGCTGGCAACCACAGTCCACAACCGCTCCGCCTGGCCAGCCCGGATCAGCAATAACCTCACCATGCGTTACTGGGTTGATCTTAATCACGAGATAGCCGCAGGATACAGCGCCAGCGATATCACCGTATCCGCCGCTTACAGTCAGGCCAGCAGCATCAGCCCGCTGACCGCCTGGGGCGACCCGGCAGACAATATTTACTACGTCGACATTTCGTTTGCCGGGATTGATATTTTTCCAGGTGGCCAGTCTGACGAACAGAAAGAAGTGCAATTCCGTCTATCACTGCCCACCGATACCGACAACAGCGACTGGGACAACAGCGCTGACCCATCCTGGGACGATTACAGCAGCACGCTGGCCAATGCCCCTCAAATCGCCCTGTATGACAATGGCGAATTGGTCTGGGGGACGGAACCCACCCCGGCTTGCGGTGTTGATACCGGCATCAACTGCACCCCGACGGCCGAGGCCACCAGTGCCACCACGCCGTATGAAACGGCCGTTACCATCAGCCTCAGTGGCAGTGACGAAGATGGCACCATCAGTGACTATCAAGTGGATACCGCACCAGCCCACGGCAGCGTCACCATCACTTCCGGCATCGCCAGTTACACCCCCGCCAGCGGCTATTTTGGCAGCGACAGCTTTACCTATGTTGTAATTGATGATCAGGGTGCCAGCTCCGACCCGGCCAGCGTCAGCCTGACAGTGGCAGAACCCATTGTGCCTGCCGTCAGCATCAGCACGCCGAGTAATGGCAGCGACATTGTTCAAGGCAGTGATTTTGTGCTGACCTTCGACATGTCCAATGTCAATTCTGTCGAGATCACACTCAACGGCAACCCGGTGGCCAGTGCCAACAGCAGCGGTTCGGTCACCCTGACCGCGCCATCGAGCACCGGCAGCTTTAGTGTGACCCTGACTGGCCTCGATATCAGCGGCGCGGCGACCGGAGCCAGCACCACACTGACACTCAATGCCGTCGTTGCACCACCCAATAACGTGCCGGTTGCTGCGTTCAGTGTCAGCGATAGTTTTCTGAGCATCAGCCTGGATGCCAGTGCATCGACCGATGACGATGATGACACCCTGACCTACCAATGGGATCTGGGTGATGGCAATACTGCAACCGGACTGACGGCCAGCCATGAGTACAACAGCGCCGGCAGTTACGATATCACCCTGACCGTCAGTGATGGGGAAGACAGTGATACGTCAACACAAACAGTAACGGTCGCCGAAGCCCAACCTGGCAGTGTTGACTGCAGCATTGGTAGCATCGACCAGTGGAATACCGGCGCAGTCCTTAACAATATTGTTGTCACCAACCTGGGCGACAGCGAGGCTGACTGGAGCGTGATCCTACCGGTCAGTGGTGTCACTGGCATCACCAATAGCTGGGGAGCCAGCGTAACCCTCAGTGGCAATAACATCATTGCCAGCGGCAGCAACCTGGCAGCGGCTGCGACCTACAGCTTTGGTTTCCAGCTGGAACATGACGGCAACTTCAGCTCTAACGGTTGCAGCGATGCGGCGGCGGGCACGGACAGCGGCACGGACAGCGGCACGGACAGCGGCACGGACAGCGGCACGGACAGCGGCACGGATACTGGAACAGACACTGGCACGGATACTGGAACAGATACCGGAACAGATACCGGCACTGGTCTGGCCGCCTGCAGTTTCACCATTGAAAGCGAATGGAACAGCGGTTACACCGGCCGTATCGACCTGACCAATACCAGCGACAGCACCATCAACGGCTGGGAAGTCAGCTGGACATTCACGGATGGCAGCACCATGACCAACGGCTGGAATGCCAACTACAGCGGCAGTGGCCCGATCACCGCAACGCCTCTTTCCTGGAACAGCAGCATTGCTCCAGGAGAGACGGTTTCCTTTGGATTCCAGGGTGACAAAGCAGGCAGTTCAACCCCCAGTGCCGTCATTACTGGCGCCATCTGCCAATAATCCGGCCCGACCTGCTGAATAAAAAGCCCTCGGAGAGGTAACTCTTCGAGGGCTTTTTTTATTCAGTTTGCCCAGTGTCCAACCTGCATCTGGAATCTGACGCCGGGTTTTTCATCAACCATGCCGAATCAGTCGTAATCCAGCGGATAAATTGATTCGGCGTAAAGCTGCAAATCCTGCATCCACTGTTGCTTGCGGGGATCTTCAATCACCTGTTCCGCAGCCCGTTTTAATTCCTGGGCAAATTGCTCGAAGTTCAGCGCCTGACAGGCTGGGTTGGTATGAAACAGCCGTTCACGACGTACTGTTTCCCAGCGTTGCCGATCATCCCCCTCCAGCGTATCCGGAAAGTTTCTGGCGCGATAACGGAATAACATCTCATCACCGCGGCGATCTTTGAAGCGCTTCTGGAAGCCGGATAAATCCCACGGCGAGGCGTCATGCAGCTGGTTCATCAGATTACGATCCGCTGGCGAGAAAAAGCCATCGTACAGCTGTGCATCCACATCGCTGGCGGCCGCAAACGAACGACTGTCAAACACCTGCTGCAGCTTGCTGGTAAGGTCGACACCCTGCTTGATCATACCCAGATGCTTACGCAAGGTATCACCACTCAGGTTCCAGCGTTCAGCCTGATCAGGCGTAAGGGTTTTGGCCGGAGCAACCACCGGAGACTTGTTCAGATGTATCTCTTTTAATGGCAACCGTTCGACCCCCTCTGGCAAATCTGCCGCTTTACTGAACACTCGCTGCTGTATCTCTTCAGCGGTCAGTTCAAACAAAGGAGTTGGGTCTTGATGCAGATCAAAAACAACCACACTGTTTTTGTTTTTAGGATGCATACACAAGGGCACTACAACCGCCATACAGCCCTGTTCAACCGGAAACATGCCCGAAATATGTACCAGAGGCTTGTGTTGCACCACATCAATCAGATCTGCAACCGCTTGTTTACGACGCAAGCCAAAAAGATAACGGTATAATTTTGGTTGTTTATCTCGAATCAATCGTGCCAGTGCAATGGTTGCCCGCACATCCGATACCGCATCGTGGGCCTTGCCGTGATCGAGGCCATTGGCGGCTGTCAGGTGCTCCAGTTTGAAACTGATCCGGCCATCTTCGTGTTGTGGCCATTCGATTCCTTCCGGCCGCAAGGCATAGGCACAGCGAACAACATCCAGCAAATCCCAACGGGAATTCCCCCCTTGCCACTCACGGGCGTAGGGATCAAAAAAGTTGCGATATAACGTGTAACGAGTGAACTCGTCATCAAATCGAATGCTGTTATAACCCGCACTGCAAGTACCCGGTACCGAAAAAACCCTGTTGATCTGATCAATAAACTCAACTTCTGGCAGACCTTTCTGCTGGCAGTCCTGGGGGGTAATACCAGTGATCAGCACCGCTTGCGGGTGCGGTAAATAGTCATCACTCTGTTTGCAAAAAATCTCGACCGGAGGCTCAATCTCGTTCAGGTCTTCGTCGGTACGAATCGCAGCAAACTGCGCCGGACGATCCCACGCCGGACTGGCACCAAAGGTTTCGTAGTCATACCAGACAATGCTACTCACATGATTCTCCTGCTCTTGCCACCCCAGATCCGGGTCATACTGGCTGGCCAAATAAACGCCGATGATAACATGCTTACCCTGACGCAATGCACCCGGCTCTGGTTGCGATAGCGGCACCACTTCTCCCGGCTTCTGTGTAACAATCACGTCCACACCACGAGTCACAATACAGTGCAGGACAATCCTCCGGTGCGATTAAGTCGTGCCAGACTTCCTTAAAATGCCGCGCACTGTACAATGGCCACGCTTTTTTCCTTTGTGACAGGTTGGACGGATCAGCTCGATGTCTTTATTCAAGAAGTTTCTGAAACCAAAATGGCAACATTCCAACCCGGATGTTCGACGCCAGGCGTTGGCCGAAATGGCTGCCGAGCAACTCATCAGCTTTATCGACACAGAGCCTGACGAGGCATTGCGCAAGGCCGCGGTGGTACGCATTCGTGACGAGGCCCTGCTGGAAAGCCTGCTGGGGCACAACCTGCCGGATGTTCGGGATACCACCCGGGAACACTGGCTGAACCTGCTGCTGCCATCATCGGCAGACCTCAACAGCATCACCCACAGCGCCACACTGGTACGTATTGCCGGGCTGACCAAAGACCAGCAATTACGTCTCGATGCCATTGCCCGGATCTCTGACCAGAACGAACGCCTGGTAATTGCTCGCGAACACCCGGTCGCCAAAGTACGTCTGGCCGCTGCCGAAGGCATCGATCAACACGCCCTGTTACAGCAACTGCTGGAATTTGCCCAAGCGAAAGATAAAGCCGTCTATCGCCTGTGCAAGGAACGCCTGGCCGCTGCCAAAGCCAACCAGGAAGCCATTGCCGCCCGCAAGCAGCAAATCACCTATTTGCTGGAACAGGCCGCTTACCTGAACCGGGTAGGTTATGGCCCCGACTTTAACGGTCGCTTGCAAGTCATACAGCGCCAGCAGCAAGAACTTAACGACAGCCTGACCGATGAGCAGCGACACACGCTCGAATCCGCATTGCTTGACGCGAGCCGGATTCTGGAACAACACGCCGCGGAGGAACAGCGTCAGGCCGAAGAGCAGCAGCGTCAGGCCGAAGCCCAGGCAGCCCAGCAACAACTGGTCTCAGAGCTGAACGACGCCCTGGCAGCCGCCCCTTCAAGTACCGATCCGGAAGCGCTGAAGCAACAACTGCAAGCCATTGATGAACGCTGGCGCGCCACACAGACTGATCACAAGGCCGACGCCGACGCCTTGCGTTCATTCGAGAACACCATGCAACAGGCGTTAGCCCTGCAAGCCACTCTGGAGCAGGTCAGCGCCAAACAGCAAGAGTTGTCCCAGTGGCTGGAAAAAGACTTGCCTGCCGACATGCGCGGCCTGCAACAGGTAATCCAGAGCGGTAAAAAATGGCAAGCCCAATTGAAGTGGCCATCACAGCTGGAAGCACCCGAGTGGCTAGCGGCTCTCTCAGGCAAACGCCAGATCGCTGAAATCCGTCTGACGGAACTGGAAAACCAGCAAACCGCGCGTATGGATACCCTGCAGCGCCAGCTCGACAAACTGGAACAACACATCGACAACGGCCACCTGAAAGACGCTGGCAAACTCTACGGCCAGGTGCATCAGAGCCTGCGCCAGGTAGATGGCAAAGCCGCCTATAACTTTCAGAACCGCATCAAGAGCCTGGCTGCCAGACTCAACGAAATGCGCGACTGGCAAGGGTTTGTCACAACCCCCAAAAAAGAAGCCCTGTGTGAGTCGATGGAAGCCCTGATCGATGCCGATATCAACCCTGATGTCCTCGCCGACAAGATCCAGGTGCTGCAGGACGAGTGGAAAACACTCAACTCTTCCCAGCCCGACAAAGCCTTGTGGGATCGTTTTCAGGCAGCTGGCGACAAAGCCTTTGAACCTTGCCGCGCCTGGTTTGCCGACGTCGCTCGTCAACGGGAAGTCAACGTTGAACGACGCAACCAGCTGATCGAGGAACTGCGCCATTACGAAGCCAATCTCGACTGGGATCAGGCCGACTGGAAAGTCGTACAAAAAACCCTCGAGACCGCTCGGGAAGTGTTCCGCGGCTACTCGCCGGTGGATCGAGCTGCACACAAGCACACCCAGGAACATTTCCGCGCCGCTTGCGACGCCATTTACAGCCACCTCAAGGCAGAATACGACCGCAACCTGGCAGCCAAGGCCGCCCTGGTTGAAGCCGCTGCCGACCTGGCCGAAGAAGAAGATCTGACCGACGTGGTAGAGCGCGTCAAGGAACTGCAACAGCAGTGGAAAGAAATTGGCATCACACCACGCGCACCAGACCAGAAGTACTGGCGTCAATTCCGCAGCCAGTGTGATGCCGTATTTGCCCGTCTGGACGAGCAACGTAACGAGCGCAAGGCGGAGCTGAACAACAGGGTCATTGAAGCAGAAGAGCTGGTCAATCAGGCTGCCGCCTTGCCAGCCAGCACCCTGTCGGCTGCTGACGTGCTTGAGCAATTCCAGCAGTACGAGCAACAGTTTGCGGCGATCGAACTGCCACGCTCTGCCCACCAGCGCCTGCGCAAACAGCTGGCTGACATCGCGGCGCAACTGGACGACCGCCAGGTGGCACAATCACAGGCCGAAGAACGTCAACGCTGGCAAGGTTTGCTGGATCGCTTGCAAGCACTGGCAGATCACAATGAAAGCCTCTGGCACGATGCCGATCAACTCCCGGATGGCTACCCGCTCGCCGCGTTTGAGCAACGTTGGCAGCAGGATCAGGATACCCCGGTTGCGATCGATACCGACGCCGCCCGTGACCTGTGTATTCGTATGGAAGTTATCAGTGGACTGGAGTCTCCGGCAGCGGATCAAGGCCGCCGGATGCAACTGCAGGTGCAGCGGCTGGCGCAAGCCATGGGCCAAAGTATCGGCCACAGTGACGAACGCCTCGCCCTGGTGCTGGAATGGCTTGCAACACCCGCTGGCACGACTCAGCAACAGCGCTTTATCCAGGCACTGAAAGCCAGTATTGGCTAATTGGCTGGCTCCCGGCAACCTTCACCGTACTTCAGAGTCAGTGGCTTGAGCGCCACTCGAGCTGGTGTACGATGAGGCGTTGGCTTTGCCTTGATAGTTATCCCCTCTCCCTCGACTGCCCTGCCACGATTGCCACCAACCGCTTTGTCCCCTTACTTTGTTCAGCGCCATCCGCTACTGTTCAGGCTGTTCTGCTGGAAACATAATCACAGCACCACTCCAATACACCACCCGGAGAGTACTGCATGGCCGCTTCCCCAATACGCCGCAGCACAACGACTCTAATCCCTGGCCAATCCGGCATTTTTCCCGGTCTGCTGACAGCAACCCTGCGACTGCTACTGATCAGCGGTTGCGCCAACGCAGCACTCGCTGCAGACCCACTCCCGGCCCCACAATCCTTCACCCCCTCGCCATTGGCGGTTATCCATTCCCAGCAAGGAAGTTTTATCCCCGAGGTAATAATCTCAGGCCTGAACCACCCTTGGGCAATGGATTTTATCGATGCCAATACGCTCCTGATCAGTGAACGTTCGGGCCAGCTACGTATCGCCCGCCATACGATTCAGGATGGCCAGCCACAGTATTTGCTCAGCCCGGCCATTGCCGGTGTCCCGGAAGTATCGACCGGGGGACAGGGCGGATTACTCGATGTTGCCTGGCACGATGGCCAGGTCTATTTCAGCTACGCCGAGCCGGGCAACCTGATGACCAACTCGACCGCGGTGATGCGCGCCACCCTGGTTGATGATGGCCATCATCGTTATCACCTGACGCAGCAGACAGTGCTGTTCCGGCAAGCACCCAAGTATGTATCCCGCTCCCACTTCGGTTCACGGCTGACCTTCGATCCACAGGGTTATTTGTATATTACATTGGGGGAACGCTATTTCCCCCGGGATGAAGCGCAGAACCTGGACAACCACCTCGGTAAAATCATTCGCCTGAATGCCGACGGTACAACACCAGCAGACAACCCTTTTGTTGATCAAGCCGGTGTCAGGGCCGAGATATGGAGTTATGGCCATCGTAATCCGCAAGGTGCGGCGATTAACCCCAACAGCGGCGAATTATGGATACATGAACACGGCCCCAAAGGCGGCGACGAACTCAACCTGATCATGCCAGGCCGTAATTATGGCTGGCCTGTTATTACTTACGGCAAGGAATACGTTGGCGGCAGTATTGGTGAAGGTACCTATAAGGAAGGGATGGAACAGCCGCTGTACTACTGGGTGCCTTCAATCGCACCTTCCGGCATGGCATTTTATAGCGGTGAGGTTTTTCCTGACTGGCAGGGAGATGTCTTTATTGGCTCGCTGAAATTTCGTCAACTGGTCCGGCTGGAGCTGGACGGCAAACAGGTAATCGCAGAAGAGCGTCTGGATATTCCTGGCCTTGACCAACGTATTCGCGACGTCACACAAGGGCCGGATGGTTGGTTGTATCTGATCACTGACGACGATAACGGCAAACTGATCCGCTTGCGGCCGATATCAGAATCATAACCCCCTGAAAACAGCAAAGCGGCAAGGCATCCTGATGCACTTGCCGCTTTATTCGTCCGTCATTGAGTCATAGACGGACTATGTCGTCATGCCATTAGTGCTGGAAGTCTGACATCAAGGCCGGGATACCAGGCAGCATACCTACCATTGCCATCACACTGGTCAGCAGTACAAACATGATCAACGGGATGATCCAGCGGCTCATATGGCTTAATTCCGAGCTACGTTCCTTACAACCGATCAAGCCCAGGTTATCGAGCAGCATGGTCAAAGACCAGCCAAAGGCAGGGTTCACCAGTGATGAAGCAAAAACCACGATCGCAGCGGACTGGGTGGTTTTACCTTCACGGGTCATTTCCATACCGGCTTCCAGCAGTGGAATAAAGACACCCACAATCAAGGCCACACACAGCACAGGCTGCCAGATCGCCAGGTCCATCGGATAACCCCAGATTCCAGCAATGATACAGAACAGGGCCGTTAAAATGGCGCCAGCAGGAATCGGACGCTTGGCAATCGCCGCAGGCACAATATAAGTACCCCACGAAGAAGCAAAGTTGGCACCACCCAGCAGAGAGCCGAAGGTTTGTCGGGCAGATGCGCTCATCATGGTGTCATCAATGTTCATCTGCACTTTTTCAGTACGTTGCGGGTAGCTGATTTTCTGGAAGACCTGATGCCCCAGGAAGTCAGGAGACCACATGGCAACCGCCAGAATGGCAAACGGCAAGACCACAATAAAGCTTTCCACGGTTGGCAAACCCAGCATCCAGCCAGTACTTTCACCCCACCAGTACATCGGGTCCATATGTGGCAGACCAGGCGCGGTATGGAATTCAAACGGTGCGCCCAGAGCAAATGCTGCACCACCACCCAGGAAGCAGCTCAGCGGTACCGCCAGCCAGCGTTTCTGGAAGTGTTCCAACAAGGCATACAGCAAAATAGTCGCCAGAATCACAATAAAGGCGATATGCGTCATATCAATGGCTTCCGCCCAGGCAAACAGTTTTTTCACCTGCGAGATAGTGCCGATAAAACCCAGATACAACAGCAGGCCACCACACACGCCCTTACTGGTCAGCCGTGCCATCAGGCTCCCCCCTTTACTGATGGCGAGGATCAGACCAAAGGCACCAATCAATAGCCCGAAAGCCATCGGGTGCCCCCCTGCTGCCACAACAATAGGGATTAACGGAATCAAGGGGCCGTGGGTACCGGCCAGGTTGGCGGTCGGTAAAATAAAGCCGGAGAACAATAAAATAAAAACAGAAACAATAAGAAGCTCGTAACGAACATTCTCTAGAATAAACGATTCACCCAACCCTAACGGGCCAGCAAACGTGGCGGCAATCGCGGCAACCATAACCACTTTACCAATGGTCGCGGCCATGGCCGGAATCGTATCTTCAAATTCGAAACGATAATCCCGGAAAGGCAAGTTTGGACGCCAGCGTTTGGGCTGCATGATTTGCAACTCATGCTCAAGGTACTCTTCTCGGCTATTAAACTCAGAGCTGGGTTTGTGCAGCTCTTGATAGCTACCAGAAACGGCTTGAGTATCTGTTTTCTGCCCTGCACCTGGTGGACTATTATCTTTATCTTTCGGTGTCGCGGTCATGATTTCTCCAGCAACATAGTTGCTACGCAAAATAAAATACGGTTGGTTAAAGCAAGTGGATGGTGCCGCGTAGAATAGACCAGGAATCTGGAAATTGCGATTAGGCAAATGTAGTGCTTTTATAATTATGGACTTCGCTGTAGACAGGGCTATTGACGCCAATATTCAGCTGCTCCCAGCCCCAAAATAACGCTGTTTCAGCGCTCACAGACCGCCGAACTCCTCCGCCACAAAGACATATCCCTTGAGACAAAAACCTTGAAACCACCCAAAAGAGCCAGTTTTGGCTCAAAATGAAGCCTTTAGCACGCATCAAGACGCCAGAATATTGATTCAAGTCAACTTATTACGCTCTACTGCCTGGATTGCCATATTAGCCCCAATCATCAACCTGCCTGACCGCTGGCGGGGTATAAAAACACCCCTCAAAACAGGGATAGTTCCATATGAGCCAACACTTATAGTCTCCAGACTCATCAATCAAGCCTCAAATCAGGGGCCTCAGAGCCGTTGCAAGCGTGTTGTTGGCTACGCTTTTTGTCACACCTGTCAGTTAGTATTAGCTGGATAAGCAAGAGGGAAAATGATTATCAGCGCCAATTGCGTGGCTAATTGGCGCTATCGTCACAAGAGAGGCGTATGCAGGTATTTTGAGGTTGGCGGCACCGACGCCAGCGGCTTGATTAATTCGCGTGGATTCCGGGGCCAGCCCGGAACGGCGCACCGGCACAGGCACCGGCAATGTACGTCCAGTACGTCCAATCGCTCAATATAACCAGAAGCTGATCAGGCGGTATCAGAGACCTTGCGAATAATAAAACGGTACACCCCGTCAAGGTCTTCTTGCAGCAACATCTCCTGCTCCAGAAACCCGCAAAAACGGGTGAAATCCCGCTGCGTCGAGGGGTCGGTTGCCAATACTTCGATACAGTCCCCCAGGGCAGCATCGTTCATCAGGTTATGCAACATCATCACCGGCTCCGGGCAAAACAGGCCGCGGGTGTCCAGTTGATGCTGAATCGGTAAATGGGGGGTAGTGTCTGACGAACTCAAAGGTCTCTCCTGGCAATCAAATCAGTAAATCATGTGATGGGGTCAGCGCTTTTTCTTGGCGCGCTTTTTACGTAAATAGTCCTTGACCGGTGTTTTACGAGTCGGTAACGCCTGTTCAAAGCGCTCCCGAATCGCTTCAACCCTGGCTTCCTTGTCGCGGTGATCACGTTGATGGCGGTGCTTTTCACTGGCAGCAGCAAAATCAACCACAGTCTCACTTGCCATAACGGCTTACCTCCTGACCGGTATATACTTGAATGCTAGCTATAGACTCGTAATTATACCAATGAATCCTTGCCGTCCTGCCTTTCCTGTTGATACCCAGCTCGCCAATATCTCTGCACAACTGGCCGACCACCCCGCCCTGCTACTGACTGCCGAACCCGGTGCGGGTAAAACCACTCGTGTGCCGCTGGCGCTGATGGATGCGCCCTGGCTGGCCGGGCAACAGATCATCATGCTCGAACCGCGGCGACTGGCAGCCCGTAACGCCGCCGTCTTTATGGCCCGTCAACTGGGCGAGGCTGTCGGTGAGCGGGTCGGTTACCGGGTACGGCTCGACAACAAGGAATCTGCTCGTACCCGTATTGTGATTGTAACAGAGGGCATTCTCACCCGAATGCTGCAGGATGACCCCGAGCTGACCGGCGTTGGTCTGGTTATTTTTGATGAATTCCACGAACGTCACCTGAACTGTGACCTGGCATTGGCACTGGCGCATCAATGCCAGCAGCTGTTACGCCCGGATCTCAAGTTGCTGGTAATGTCAGCCACGCTGGATACCGATGCCTTGTCCCGACAACTGCAGGCTCCCCTGCTTCATTGCCCGGGCCAGGGGTTTCCTGTCACGCTGGCCTACCGGCCAGCTGCGTCAGCCAACGAATACCTCAGTCATCACGCCAGCCGGGTTATTCATGAAGCCTTACAACACAGCCATGGCCATCTATTGGTGTTTTTGCCCGGTGTGGCGGATATCCGGCGGCTGCATGATGAGCTGAAGCGACATGACCTGCCAGATAACCACCTTCATATCCTGCCACTTCATGGCCAGCTCAGCGAACAGGAACAAAAGCGGGCTCTGGCGGATGTGCCAGAGGGTCAACGTAAAATATTATTGGCGACCAATATCGCCGAAAGCTCTCTGACCCTGAATGGCGTCACCGGCGTGATCGACAGCGGTCTTGAACGGCGCATGGTATTCAGTCCGGCCAATGGTCTCAGTGAGCTCACCACACGCGATATCAGCCAGGCTTCAGCCACCCAACGAATGGGCCGTGCCGGGCGACAGCAAGCCGGTTACTGCTACCGGCTGTGGCCAGAAAGTACCCACTCACGGCGGCCACGCCATATTGAAGCCGAGCTATTAACCGCCGATCTGGCACCACTGCTGCTGGAGCTGTTGTTATGGGGAGCCGACGCTGATGACTTGCTCTGGCTTGACCCTCCGCCACTTGCCGCGCTGAATCAGGCTCGGGCGCTGTTGTGTCGCCTGGGGTACCTGGCCAGTATCGATAGCCAGAGACTGACGGAACACGGCCACCAGTGTGCCCGTCTCGGTATCGAACCGCGCTGGGCATCGGCACTGATAACGGCCCACCAACAAGGACAAGCTCGCGACTCGGCCGAGTTAATCGCCCTGCTGCAAGAATGGCCGCACAAACAACGCCGCAGTGATGATGTTGAACGGCTATGGCATGCCAGCCGCTCAACTTCCTTGTGGCAGCAACGCGTGGCCCCGCTGGCCCAGCGCTGGCTCCGGGGCTTGTCTGGCCAGACTACCTCCACCGCAACTACTGCCGCCACGGCAAGCGCCAGTCATCAGGCCAGTCTGGCACGCTGGGCATTACTGGCATTCCCGGAACGCCTCGCCCGCTGTCGTAATCAATCGACCGGCCACTCCAGCAAAGCCAACAACAAGGCATTACGCTATCTGATGGCCAACGGCACGGGTGCCGAACTATCGCCAGACTCGGATCTGGCCGGTTGCCCCTGGCTGGTGATTCTTGATCTGTCCGGTGCCGGCAGCCACCGGATACGCCTCGCCATTGCCATTGATGAGGCCGAATTGGCAGACCTGCTGAGCGACCACCCTCACTGGCTGTCGCACCACACCGTGGTGCAATGGCAATCCCAGGGCCGTTTGCTGGCAGAAGAGCAACACAAGATCGGTGAACTGATCTGGCGTCGGCGCACCCTGGAGACACTGGACCCTGAGCAATGGCGTCAGGCCTGGCGGGATTATTTTTGTCCATCGGTCAATTCCGACAGCCGGGTACAGCAGCGGTTGGCCAATCTCAACTGGACAGACGACGCGGTGCAATTACGTCAGCGCTTGCAGTTGTTACACCAGTACCATGGCGGCCATTCCTCCAGCCACTCCCAGAAACAGGGTTCCGCTGCGGGAGATTGGCCGGATGTGTCCGACCAGGGTTTACTGGCGCGCCTGGATGACTGGTTGTTACCGTTTCTGGATAACTGCCGCCATGAACGGCAGCTACAGCAGCTGAATTTGGTGACCTTGCTGACCAGCCTGCTCGACTGGCCGCAACAGCAGCAGCTGGAACAGCTGGCTCCGACACACTGGCGGGTGGCCAGCGGCTCTCGTATTCGTATTGATTACACTGAGACACCGCCGGTATTGGCAGTCAAGTTACAGGAAATGTTTGGTTATCCGCAGCAACCCGCGGTGTTAAACGGCCAAATGGCGTTAAAGATCCATTTGTTGTCACCGGGCCGGAAACCATTACAAGTGACCCAGGACTTACCCCACTTCTGGAGTCATGGCTATGCCGAGGTACGTAAGGAAATGCGTGGCCGCTACCCCAAGCACCCCTGGCCGGAAGATCCACTCAGCGCCGAGGCAACAGCCCTGACCAAAGCAGCCCTGGCCCGGCGCCAGAGCCAATCTTCCTGAACCCTGTCCGTCAATGTGTTGCCAGTAACGACTCTACCTTGCTGATCATGCCAGCCGCCGCTGGCGCGCCCAGCACCGCGGCCCGGTTGGCATCGGCCATGGCTGACTGGTATTCCTGCTTGCCAACATAAGCGTTGGCCCGGGCCAGCAGGGCATCCTGCGTCTCCCCGAACCGGTCGATATAATCATCCCAGAGTTCGATCATATCTTGCCAGCGCTGGCGGCGGGCCAGTAAGTTATCCATCAGCACAAACCATTCGGGGCGGGCACTGTCTGCTGCCAGAGCCACACTGGCGTCACTTTCCGAGTTGGCCATCTTGCCCATCTCCATCCAGGTGACGGCTCGTTGATAGCTGGCCACCGCATCGGCCGGATCAAGCATCAATGCCTTGCCAAGAAAGTCCAGCGACTCCTCCAACTGTCCCCGTGTGCGGGCACGAATCCCCAACCCGGTCAGGCTGGTCAGCAACTGCGTGCGGTACCTGTGTATCCCCGGCGATTCCGGATCAATTTCGGTGGCATAAGCCAGCTCCGCGGCGGCATTGCGGTATTGCCGCAAGCTGCCATAAATTTGTGCTCGCCCCAAATAACTGTCGGCATCCGCAGACTCCAGGCGTAATGCCTGGGCAAAGTCGTCCAGAGCAGCAGAATAACGTTTCATGGCCATACGGGCTTCCGCCCGATGGCGATAAAAACTGGCGACGTGTCCGTATTTCAGGGCACGAGTAAAACCGGCTTCGGCAGCAGCATACTGCTGACGTCCAAGCTGGGCTTCCGCCAGCAGTGCCTCCACATAACCGGGTAATACCGACAGTGCCGGATTACTGCTCTGATGCACGATCACACGGTTGGCATAGGCCCGCATTCTGGCCTTGGAACCACCCCAACGCGGAGTCATGAACCCCAATTCGGTACTGGCGACCAACAGGGATGCCGGTATTTCCTCTGCTGCCCGCTGCAAGTAAAGCTGATGCTGCTCGTCATCTCCCAGCGCTACCGCTGCACCAATCAACAGGCTATAGGCCAGACCCGAACGCGGGTTCACCCGCAAGGCAGCATCGATATCCGTCAACGACGCATAAAAATACTTCCGGATAGCCTCGGCCTGTTCATCGGAGCGATGTGTCCGGTTTTGCTCGTAGCTGTCCCAGCCCAATCCGGTCAGGTAAGTAGCACGGGCGAGATAAGGAAATTCCAGATTCGGGTAGGTACGTACCCAGTCGTTAAAATAGTGTTCCAGCCCCGGCTTGCCCATATCAAACACCTGGTAGATTGCCCGGACTTGGGATTCCGTGCTGATATCCTCCGCCAGAATCTGATGGTATTTTTCCAGCCGGGTATTCAGAATCCCGAACTGACGCGCCCGCAGCAGCTTGCGTAAATGCTGGTAGTCACGACTGGAAATACCTTCAAGTGCAGAGACCCCTATGGACGTAGCCTGGGAAGATGGCCGGGAAAGCGATTGCTCAGCCGGGTTATGGGTATTACGCCCGGACGGTGCACGATCGGAGAAGTGGCGACGGCCATCGCTGTCGACCCATTGATAGACTTCGGCCACAGCCTGTGACCCTATCAGGCACGACAACAACAGCGCAATCCAGACAAGGTTCATGATGGCTCCCGTATTATTCAGGCTACCGATAGTAATAGAATTTCTGTCAGAAAGGTGTTGGCTTTTTCACATTGGGAAGGATAAGACAGCATTGTCGTATCCGTGCGGGCAGTACGCACCGTGACGATGAACCCCAAGGCAGCGGGCATTGTTATCACCAGTGATAAAAATGCCCGCCCGCCGGGTTAGCCAGCAATACGACTGCCCTCTGGCCACAAACGTACTACAGACGCACTACAGACGTTGCAACAACTCGGATTTTTTATTGGAAAATTCCTGTTCCGACAGAATTCCCATATCTCTCAGGCTGGCCAGTTTTTCCAGTGCCGCAAACACATCATCCCGGTTACCAGTGTTGGTATTCTGGTTATTGTGCTGTGCTGGCGGTTGAGTATTTTGTACTGGCTGGGGTGCTGGCTGTGCCGGCTCTGGCGCTTGACTGATAAACGGGTTATGACCCGACACAATCGGCAAGCTGGTCAGATACACGGTACCGAACTGGCTGCTGAAGGTCAGTGAATTACCACCACCCTGCTGCTGGCTGACACCACCGATCTGGTGCTGCTGGGTATCGTAAACACTCACCTGACCATTGGAGTCGAGTGCCAGACGCTGACAATGGGGGAAAATCGCATAACGGATATTGTTTTGTGAACCGGATGACGACGGGTTACCCAGTTCAGACGGCCACCAGTTTCCAGACTGGAAACCACCTTGGCCCGCTGCCGGCTGTTCAAAGATCATCTGGCCATTACCCAGAATCGAGGCAATTTCACTACACAGATTATTGACGGTGTTTTTCAGGCCATTGTTGAACATATCGCCCACCATGGTCATGCCACCACTCATCCACTGGCCGCCACCGCCCAATTCCGGGCAGTTGAATTGAGCCATGGTGCCGTTACCATTGATAACAGCCTGAATCATGCAAATGACCGCGTCACTGGACAGTCCATAGCGGCTGGACAGGTCGTTTACAACACCCTGACCATAGCCTGTTAATTTACTCATAATATCCTCCTGCTGCATGACGTACATTGGTCGCCACAATACAGCATCTATGGCGAGAATGTCCGATATTTACAGAGATTCTGAACATTTTTTAACCAGAACTCAAACATATCAAACAAATGCCCCAGCGGAGTTTCTTGACAGGAAAATTCCGCTGAAGCAGGAGTGGCCAGCAACGATTACATCCGCATCACATCCGCTAGGACGCAACCGCCGCTTTGGCGCTGCTGACCCGGTCGAGCAAATAGAACAGCGAGTGATAAGGAATCTCGCCATGCCGGGCCAGACCAATTTCACAGGTACGACTGGTAGACACCCCTTCTTTGCAGTCTTTCACCTGCCTCTTGAGCGGAGCCAGTGCCGAGGCATTCAGTTCCGGCACCATAAAGCCCTTGTCGCCGGCAAAACCACAACAGGTAATATCTTCCGGTACCACGACTTGGGTTGAGCAATGTCTGGCCAGAGCGATCAGCTCGTTACCCAGGCCTTGCTTGGTGGTTGAACAGGTCACGTGTACTGCCACAGCGTCGTCTACCGGTTTAATGTCCAGCTGCGGCACCAGGTACTGATTGGCAAAGTTTACCGGGTCCAGTAACTGGATACGTTCATCAAGCTGCTGACTCATACGGAAAACACAAGGGCTGGTATCGATCAGTACCGGTATACGGCCGTTGTCGCTGATGGTCAATAAGGCCTGATTCAGCTGATCACGCATGGCATCGGCCTGCTCGAACATGCCTTTGCTTTCCAGCGGCATGCCACAACAGAATGATTGCTGGTCTGGCAACTGGGTCAGGGTCACGCCAGCCTTTGCTGCCAGCGCCAACGTGACTTGCTGCAAGCTGCGCTGGTCCTGATCCTGTTTCGCCGGGCCCATATTCCGGCTGGCGCAACTGGGGAAATACACCAGGTCGGCATCTGCCACTGCCGGTGCAATGGGTTTGGCACTGTGGCTGGCTTGTGGCATGGCATCGTGCCATAGCGGCAAGGCTTTCATGCTCACAGCAGAGGCCACCTTGCTGACGCTCGCCAGTGCCTTGTCGCCGATCACACCACGGGTAATATCCACCAGTTTGAGGCCAGTACGGGTGGTATTGGCGATGGTGTCAAAATGCCCGGCCACCCAGTTGGCCCGACCTTGATAACGCTGATTCCGTTCACTGCGCAAATAGCGACTCAGGTCACCGGTATTGATATCTACCGGGCAGGCCAGACTGCACAGGCCATCGGCGGCACAGGTATCTATACCTTGATACTGGTACTCTGCCTGCACTTCGCGGAAACGGGGATCGCTGCTGATATCATGCCCGGCACGATCCAGACGGCTCAGCTCGCGCATCACCACAATACGCTGCCGAGGGGTCAGGGTCAGGTTTTTGGATGGGCACACCGGCTCACAGAAACCGCATTCGATGCATTTGTCGATCAGGTCATGGGCTTCCGGGATCGGTTTCAGGTCTTCAATATGGGCACGCAGGTTGCGGGTCAGGATTACCCCTGGATTCAAGCGCATGTCCGGGTCCAGGGCGTGTTTGATTTGCCACATCAGGTCATACGCTTGTGCCCCCCACTCCAGCTCCACAAACGGGGCCATATTCCGCCCGGTGCCGTGCTCGGCTTTGAGCGAGCCATCGTAACGCCCGACCACCAGCACGCACACTTCATCCATAAAGTCCGCATAACGCTGGATTTCTGCCGGATCGGTAAAGTTCTGGGTAAAAACAAAGTGCAGGTTACCCGCCAGGGCGTGACCAAAAATAATGGCTTCATCGTAGTGGTATTTCTTGAACAGGCTCTGCAGTTCCAGTACCGCCGGAGCCAGGGATTCAACCGGAAAGGCGACATCCTCAATAATCACTGTGGTGCCTTTTTCACGCATGGCACCCACCGCCGGGAACATGCCTTTACGGATATTCCAGTACAGCTGACACGTGGCCGGGTCGGTGGTAAAGGCTTTACCGTGCAGGGTATCGAAGTCAGACAACGCGGCCAGCACATCGGCCAGCTTATGCTCCAGTTCATGTTCGGTGGTGGCACGTACTTCGACCAGCAGTGCGGCAACGTCATCACTCAGGGAAGCCATATAGTCCGGCATGCCGGGTTTGTCCTGTACGGAGCGTAACCCGGCCCGGTCAATCAATTCGACGGCAGCCACTGGGCTGGTAGCCAACGCCGTCACCGCATGGCTGGTTTTTTCGATGTCGGCAAACATCAGCAAGGCGGAGGCTTTGTGCGCGTGTTCTTCCACGGTGCGATAAACCACTTCCGAAACAAAACCAAGCGTCCCTTCCGACCCCACCATCAGATGCATCAGGATATCGATGGGATCGTGGTAATCAACCAGGGCATTCAGGCTGTAGCCGGTGGTGTTCTTGATCGAAAATTTCTTTTGAATACGGGCTTTTAACTCAGCGTTACTGCTCACCTGTTGATGCAGCGATACCAGTGCTTCGATCAACTCGGGCTTGTTGGCCATAAAGGCCGTGCGGGACTCCGGGTCCGCGGTATCCAGCACCGTGCCATCAGCCAGGACCAGGCGCATGGATTCAATGGTTTGATAGGTATTCTGCGCCGTGCCACAACACATACCGGATGCGTTGTTGGCCACAATACCGCCGATTTTACAGGCATTGATGGAGGCAGGATCAGGGCCAATCTTACGCTGGAACGGGGCCAACTTACGGTTGGCATGGGCACCGATCACTCCGGGCTGTACCCGCAACTTGCCCCCTTCTTCCAGTACTTCCATGCCGTTCCAGGTGGGAGCCAGGCGTACCAGAATACCGTCAGTAACGGCCTGACCAGACAAACTGGTACCCGCCGCCCGGAAGGTCACATGCACCTTGTGTTTCCCGGCCAGCAACAACAGGTCGATGACTTCCTGCTCGGTTTCGACCATTACCACGGCCTGCGGTATCAGGCGATAAAAACTGGCGTCAGTACCCAGTGCCAACGTACGTAACGGATCGGTGACGATCCGTTCAGCATTGATAATGTGAGCCAGATCGCTCAGAAACAGACTGTATTCGGGTTTCATAAAGTGTCCTTCGAGCTGGCGCACGGGCACCAGCCACATCAAATTCAAGAGGAAAAACCGCTCAGGCGCCGGTACTGTCATCCAGCAGCAAGACCACCAGTTGTTTTGGGCCATGAGCGCCATAGGCCAGTGTTTGCTGGATATCCGCCGTTTTACTTGGCCCTGATATCAGCAACCAATTGGTCGGCAGTTTCCCTTGCCAGCGTGGCTGTTCGATCAATGCAGAAAAATTGGCCACCAGAGTACTCTGCCGTACCAGTACAAGACTTAATGGTGGCACCAGCGAGACGGTCCGTGGTTCTTCCGGGCCAGTCGCCAGCACCAGTGAACCGGTTTCTGCCAGGGCGGCGCTGGCGCGACTGAATCCGGCATCCAGCTGTTCAAACAGCTGCTGGCGCATGCCGCTGTCGGCAGGAGCAGCAACCGCGTCGTCAAACAATTGCACCGACAGCGTTGCAACACGGCTTGTCAACTCGTCTGCCAGTTCACGATTGGCCGGGCTGTTGCCCAGACACAAGGATGTCACCTGCTGCTGTTGCAGTACCTCGGCCAGCTGTTGCTGCCAGTCGTCTTCGCTACAGGGCACCACATCGGCGTGATTACTTTCCAGCAGTTCAATAAAACGGCTGCGCCATGCTGCTTTGTCCAGCCGAGGCATGGGTGGTAAATCGGTGCGACTGGCAGCGCTTGCCTGATTGGCCTGACCCTGACGCAGGCGGGCAAGAATGGTATTTCTGGAAGACATCAGTGTTGCTCCTCTGAAGTAACTACCGACGGAATGTCGGCCGCTCGGGCCAACTCGTGCAAACTCCGGGCGGCCGGTTTGGGCATCGACCGGGTATTGGTCCAGGGAGCCAGCTTACCGGGCATCAGGCCACGGCCACGGGTCATTACCCGGGTGCTGCTGCGGTATAAAAACGGCACCTTGTGTACCAGACTCCAGCCTTGCCAGATCAGGCTTTCGCCCAGTGAACGCTGACTGCCGGTCCCATTAACATGGGGTTGACCATTTTGCTGGGTGGCCACCGGAGCAACCGCTTCAGCACGCAAGTTACGAATCAGGTCCGGCAACGGAATACGCACCGGACAGGCTTCACCACAGGCACCGTTCAGCGAGCAGGCATTGATCATATCGCCATTGGCGGCCAGTCCTCCGGCAGAGCCCAGCTGTGGCGTGACCACCTGACCAATCGGCCCCGGGTATGTCGAGCCATAGGCATGGCCACCGACGCGGGCATACACCGGACAATGGTTCATACAGGCACCACAACGAATACACTGTAACGTTGGTTGCAAATTCGGGTGGTTAAACATTTTCGAACGGCCGTTATCCACCAGCACCAGATGCACCTGTTCCGGGCCATCCAGCTCACCCTTTTGACGAGGGCCGGAAATCATATTGACGTAGGTGGTAATCAGCTGGCCAGTAGCGGAACGGGGTAACAGTGTCAGCAGTTCGGGGACATCACTCAGCCCCTGCACCACTTTTTCGATACCGGTCACGGCAATATGTAACGGCGGTGCGGTGGTACACATACGGCCGTTGCCTTCGTTTTCAACCAGCAGCAGGGTGCCGGTTTCTGCGATGGCCATATTGACGCCGGAAATCCCGGCATCAGCCCGCTGGAATTTCTGCCGCAGAATGGCCCTGGCATTACCGATCAGGTCATCCACGTCTTCACTGTATGGCACTGCCTCGCCATCAGGTGTGGTGGCTCGGGTGTGCATCAAGCGGGCAATTTGCTGTTTGTTTTTGTGAATCACCGGCATCACGATATGGGACGGTGCTTCATGGGCCAGCTGCACCAGATACTCGCCCATATCACTTTCCAGACATTCAATACCGCGGGCTTCGAGGTAATGGTTCAGTTCAATTTCTTCACTGACCATCGATTTGCCTTTTACCACGGTACGCGCCTGATTGGCGTCCAGGATGCCGTGAATAATACGGTTGGCTTCGTCCGCAGTCTCGGCCCAGTGCACCTGGATACCATTGGCCACCAGGTTGGTTTCCAGCTGCTCCAGCAAGTCGGGCAAGTTGGCCAGACTGCGTTGACGTGCGGCTTCACCACGGTCTCGCAGTGCTTCCAGTTCCTGATCGTCCGGGAAGACGCTTTTGCGTTTTCCCATCAGAAAATCGCTGGCGCCCCGGAAACTGGCCCGCAAGGTATCGTTTTCCAGCGACATTTTTGCCCGCGCCTTGAAGTGCCGGGACTGCATATCGGCAAAGTCGTGATCTTCCTGGTCAACGATCGTTGTCAGTTCAATAAACGATGGGGTTGAAGTGGGTGTACTCATGACGGGTCTCCACTGGTTGCAGCGGCGTAACCGGTCAGGGCTTCTTTTACCAGCGTCGCCAGATGTTGTGTGGGTATTGAGCGGGCTTTCCCCTGCTCTGCCAGTCGGTCCAGTGTGCCGCCGATATTTATCATGCAACCACAGTCGGCACTGGTAATCACATCCGCGCCGGTAGCGTCCATGGCCAGCGCTTTGCCTTCCGCCATGGCGGCCGATATATCGGCCTGCTTAACGGCAAAGGTACCACCAAAACCACAGCATTCCGTCACCCGCTCTGGCTCCACCACGGTCACTCCGGGCAGGCAGGTGGCCAGCGCCATATGTTGTGCCGCAACCCCCATTCCGCGGCGCGAAGAACAGGAGGTATGCAAGGCCACTGTCCGGGTCGGCTGGTCGGCTGAACGCGGTTGGGCGATACTCAGGATCTCGTTATCCAGCCCCAGGACATTAATCATAAATTCACTGAACTCATACGTTCGGGCAGCCAGCGCCCTGGCCTGGGCTTCTTCAGGGTGTCCGGCAAACAGGTCTGGATATTCCAGGTGCACCATACCCGCACAGGACCCCATCATCACCACCACCGGGATATCGGCCTCAAACGCCGCCAGTTGTTGACGAGCCACGGCACGGGCTTCGTCTTCGTAGCCCGAATTCCAGGCGGGCTGGCCGCAGCAGGTTTGGCCTTGAGGAAAAACGACCTCAACGCCCAATTGGCGCAGCACCGTAATGGCATCCATTCCGGCGTGCGGAAAAAAGCTGTCAACGAGGCAGGTACCCATCAAATAAACCTGCGTCGGCTTGGCCGGACAGGTTCTCTGTATGGGTGAAGAAGTAATGGTCATAACGACTCCACGGTAGCGGTTTGTACAAAGGTATTTGTACAGGTGTCTTGCAGTTTTTATTGTTCTTGGTTAAATTGGTCTTACCAATTACCCAAATGTTATTGCGTAAGTTACCGCATATCACTTGGGCTGGTCAATGTATGAGCTGGCCAAGGAGTGCCCGGAATGCGCCTCATCCATCGATTGGCCCGAATTCCAACAGGAGTCCTGATGACCCCGAGCCGCATCAAAAGCCAGAAAATTTCCGATATGATTGCTGCCGAACTCGAAGGCATGATTATTGAGGGCAGTCTGGAGCCAGGGAAAAAGATGCCGACAGAGCGGGAGCTGGCTGCCCGTTTTGAGGTTTCCCGACCTTCTGTGCGAGAAGCTCTCAACAAACTGGATACCAAGGGGCTGGTTACTCGTCGCCAGGGTGGCGGTACCTATGTGGCCGACAGTATCGGCCGGTCGCTGTCCGATCCCTTGCTGGAGCTGTTCCAAAGCCACCCGGAATTCAATTACGACCTGCTCGAATATCGTCACGCCCTGGAAGAAGTCGCCGCCCATTACGCCGCGCTGCGGGCCACGGAGTCGGATCACGCGATTATCAACCGCCGCTATCAGGAATGGCTCGATGGTCATAATGCCCGCCTGGGAGCCAAAGCCGAAGCGGAGCTCGACTGGCGTTTTCATTTATCCATTGCCGAAGCATCACATAATGCGGTGCTACTACATTCGATGCGGGCATTACTCAGCCTGTTCAAACAGACCATTGCTGCCAACCTGACCTACTTGTATACCGAGGAAGGCCGCCGCGATGCCATTCGTTTGCAGCACGAGGCCCTGAAAGATGCGGTGATTAACCGCAATGAAGATTGCGCCCGTCAGGCGGTCAATAGCCACCTGGTATTTGTGGAAGAGGCGTTGCAGCAAAGCAGTCGTTTTGAAAGCCATGCCCAACGCTCGCTGCGGCGTTTTTCCATGATTCGTTAACCGCAATACAGCCCGGCTCGGATAGTCAGACAGGTTTCACCAACGCCAGTATCCGCGCCACCAGCTCTGGCAGCTTGAATGGCTTGCTCAAGTAAGCGTCCATCCCGGCATCCAGACTGATACGTTCATCCTGTGCCGAGGCATTGGCCGACAAGCCAATCACGGGTGTCCGGACCTGGTATTTCTCACGCAATAACCGGGTCGCTTCCAAGCCCCCCAACACTGGCATTTGAATATCCATTAGCACCACATCGATAGCATCTGAACCATCCAGCAGCATATCAATGGCTTCCTGCCCATCGCTGGCACACGTCATCGACGCACCGCGGCGACGTAACATTTCGCAGGCCAGCTTGCGATTGACCACGTTGTCATCAACCACCAGAACGTGAATCCCGTGCAGCAGCAAATGCTCCGGTACCGCCGGGCCTTCATCTTCTTCGTGACGGACCTGGGCATTGGACAACCCCGGTGTAGCCGACGCTGATGACTCTGCGGGTTCACTCGGCAAGGCCAGTGTCAGCGACACCCCAAACTCACTGCCTTTCCCTTCAT
This sequence comes from Oceanobacter sp. 4_MG-2023, assembly GCF_030689165.1. Classification (NCBI taxonomy): domain Bacteria; kingdom Pseudomonadati; phylum Pseudomonadota; class Gammaproteobacteria; order Oceanospirillales; family Oceanospirillaceae; genus Oceanobacter; species Oceanobacter sp. 4_MG-2023. The sequence goes on from NZ_JAUYVV010000005.1 coordinate 38,661, forward strand.
CACTACTCACCAGCAATTCACCGTGCATGGCTTCAACCAGCGCCCGGGTAATACTCAGGCCCAAACCGGTGCCTCCATAATGGCGCGTGTCGGAGCCATCCACTTGCTGGAACTGCTCAAAAATAAGGGCCAGTTTATCCGCCGGGATACCACGTCCGGTATCCGTCACCAAAAGCCGGAGGCGCACTTCGTCGGCGCTACAGCGGATCAATTGCACTGCCAGTGTTATCGTCCCGGTAGCGGTAAATTTTGCGGCGTTACTGGCAAAATTCATCAATACCTGGGTCAGCCTCAGTTCATCCCCACAAACTTGCTCCGGCACGCCTTCATCGATACTCAACAACACTTTGACCGGCTTCTCGCTCACCAGCGCTTTCAGACTCCCCTGCACGGAATCCATCATCGGCCGCAACAGAAAGGGTTTCGATTCTATTTCGACACCCACGGCCTGGATTCTGGAAAAATCGAGAATATCATTAACCAACGCCAATAAATGCCGCGATGAGGTCAGCGTCTGGTTAGCGTAACGATGCACATCGGAATCGTTGGTACACGCATCGATCAGTGTGGTGAAACCAAGAATGGCATTTAACGGGGTGCGTAGCTCATGGCTCATATTGGCCAGAAATTCAGACTTGGCCTGGTTGGCGACTTCGGCTTCCGACAAGGCCACTTCACCCTGAGCACACGCTTCTTGTAATTCCGCAGTGGCGACCGCCACTTCACGCTTGAGCTCCTCGGGCTTGCGCATCAAATCCCAGAGCAGCCAACTTAAAAAGGGTGCAACAAGGAAAAACACCAGCCACAAGATGATTCGTTGCATCGGCAAGTGGTGGTAGCCCTCGGCCCGGCTGGCACCGATTTGCCAGGAACCGCCTGGCAATAACACCGTCGCCAGTACCGGATCACGCTCAAAAACATCAGGGTCGCCAAAAAAGACATCGCCGTCAGCTCCCAATCCATCCTTGCCGCGCACGGCAAAATCCAGCCAGTATTCCTGCTTCGATAAACCGGCATCCAGCAGCAGCTGATCAATATCAAGCAGAATCGTCGAGAAGCCCCAGAAAGAATCGTCGCTACCGTCGGATAAAAAAATCGGCATACGGGCAATAATTGCCTTTCTTCCTGTTAACAAGGGAGATGGCCCGGCAATAATATAACGACGCTCATTGATGCCCTGTTTGATCAGCGGGCTACGGATCGGATCTTTCATCAGGTCGTAACCCAGCGCCTTGCCGTGGTCGTTTTTATTGGTCATGTAAGTAATGACACCATTGGGTGCCAACTGCAAACTCATCACACTGTCAGCCGCCCGTTGGCTGTTGAGCGCAAAAATCTCAAACTCGCGTTCGGTAAAATTCGGCCGCACATGCACAAAAGCCATTAGCCCGTAAGCCAGTTGTAAATGCTGGTTAACCACCGCAGATAATCGGCTGCTTACCTCGCTGACACGAGTCTTGGCTATAATGGTCTCGGATGCCTGTTGCTCTGCAATAAGTAACCGGTCCATATACAGAAAGACCAGACCCAAGCCGATTAATAGCGAAACAGGGAGAAGAAGATACTTGCGCATGGCGCTCCGGGAAATAACGAAACCAGTCTATCCTACCCGTTAAGACTAGCGCACTAAACACAATTTGCAGCCATTCCCAACAACAAGGCAATCACGGCACTATTGTGAGCTATTAAGAGATCCCAACGCGCCAGGGGTTTTACTCTGTCTTCTCTTGACTGTCGGGTTTATTACGCAATGGCAAATGATAATAAACGGGATGTTTGGAACAGGAAGACCTCCACCACTCCAGAACAGGGCATGAAAGGTAACAGGCTGGTGTTTATTGGCCAGACAAGGGGATGCACGATGACGATACAGCCTGGCATCAGAAAGAATTGGCATCTGGCGTCATTGGCATTGATTGTGATCTGAGACGGCATCTGCAGAATATAGACACCAGAATTCCTGGTTCGGGTAGCCCAGCCACAAAGGCGGGTTAAAGGCGGGTTAAAGGCGGGCTATAGCAGTGATCTGGCAACAACTCCTCAGAACACTGCTTTAAAAGCACTTCTCCACTACGATCAGCTTTTCCGCAGCAGTGAAAAGCCGGCTTTGATTTCCTCTAATGTCAGGAAGCCATCGCCATCTTTATCCATCTCATCAAAATTCTTGGCCAAGCGAGGAGCCTCTTCGGCCTCCGCTTTGGAAATAACGCCATCTGAATCAGTATCAAGGGCAGCAAAACGCTTCTGCTGGCGGCTTTGATCGCCATATGTCCCCTCATCAGCAAACGCCACACTACCTGTAGCGCACAACACCAACATAATAACCGTCACATCCTTCATCAGAAGCTTTCTCCAATACGCTGTTAATGAGCCTTTATTTTACCAATCCCGTTGTCATCCGATGTCAGGAAATGAAACAAATCGTGGAAAACGGCCAGCATCTGAATGGCTCATTACGATAAGAAAGGCATAAAAAAACCGGCCAGGTGGCCGGTAAACAGACAGTCCACAGCAAGCGTAACACCGCTGGAACCTGACAGAGCCAACCCCCAAATGATTGGCTCTTCGAAACAAACCGGCCAAGGACCGGCTTGCTTCCACTTCACACGCGAGGTGAAGAATTTACAGCAGAACCCGACGGATATCCGCAATCATTGCCACCAGAGTGGTGAAGAAACGACCACAGTCCGCACCGTTAATGGCACGGTGATCGTACGACACCGCCAGCGGCAGCATATTACGTGGCACAAATTCCTGGCCGTTCCAGACCGGTTTCATCTGCGCCTTGGAAACCCCAAGAATCGCTACTTCCGGTGCATTCACAATCGGAGTGAAGGCTGTTCCACCCATGGCACCCAGACTGGAAATAGTGAAGCAGCCACCTTGCATATCGCGAGGTTTCAACTTGCCATCCCGAGCAGCCTTGATCAGTTCGTTGGCTTCTCTGGCAATCTGGTAGATGCCTTTTTTATCAGCATCACGCAGTACCGGTACCATCAGACCATTCGGGGTATCGCAGGCAATACCAATGTGTACATAGTTCTTGTGAACCATGTGCTCACCGTCATGATGCAGTGATACGTTAAAGCTTGGCTCTGCCCTTAATGCCATTGCCACGGCCTTGATCAGGAATGGCATCGGCGTCAGCTTGATACCGGCCTTCTCGGCTTCCGCTTTCATCGACTTGCGGAATGCTTCCAGGTCGGTGATATCGGCTTCATCAAACTGGGTTACGTGCGGTACGTTCAACCAGGCACGCGACATATTGGCCGCCGTCACCTTCTTGATCTTGCTCAACTTGACCATGTCGATATCGCCAAACTGGCTGAAATCAACCGCTGGAATCGCAGGGATACCCGCGCCACCAGTCACCGCTTTGGCAGCTGGTGCCTGTTCCGTACGCTGCAAGGCGTTCTTGACGTAGCTGCGGATATCGTCCTTGGTGATACGGCCACGAATACCGGTGCCTTTCACCTTGGTCAGGTCAACACCCAACTGGCGCGCCAGACGACGGGACGAAGGACCAGCGTAAATGTCGTTGGAGACTGTCTCTTCCTCAACCGCAACCGCACCGTTTTCCGAAACCGGTGACACTGCTGGAGCAGCCACTGGCGCAACAGGTGCCGCAGCCACAGGGGCTGGTGCTGCTGGAGCCGGTGCCACAGCAGCCGGAGTCACAGCGTCAGAGGCCGCCGCAGGTTTGAAGACAGCATACAGATCGCCTTCACTGACGGTATCGCCTTCTTTCACCTTGAAGCCGACCAGAATGCCATCTTCCGGAGCCGGTACATCCATGGACGCCTTGTCGGTTTCCAGCACAATCAGTGAATCTTCTGCACTCACTGCGGTACCCGGAGCGACACACAGTTCGATCACGGTTACACCGTCAGCGCCACCCAGATCCGGCAAGGCCAGTTCTATTTCAGCGGCTGGTGCCGCAGGCGCTGCGACCGGTGCAACAGCAGCGACTGGCGCACTGGCAGCAGGCTCAGCTACGGCGGTGGATGCCGGGGCAGCAGCACCCGCGACTTCCATCACGGCGTACACGTCCCCTTCCTTGACCTTGTCATCTACCGAGACCTTGAACTCAATAATTTTGCCCGCTTCCGGAGCCGGTACGTCCATGGACGCCTTGTCGGTTTCCAGCACCAGCAGCGAGTCCTCAGACGCCACCTCAGTACCCGGCTCAACACACAGTTCAATCAGGGTTACTTCATCAGCACCACCGAGGTCAGGGATGGTCAATTCAATCCGCTGACTGGCAGTGCTTGCTGCCGCTGCGGGGACAGCAGCAGATGCCACTGCTGGCTCAGCAATGGCGGCAGGAGCTGCCGGGGCTTCAGCGGGCGCGCTTTCCACAGCCGCGGTTTCCAGTACCAGAATCGCGTCGCCTTCATTGATCTTGTCACCAACGCTCACCAACAGTTCAACCACGGTGCCCGCTTGTGGACAAGGCACTTCCATTGACGCTTTGTCGGTTTCCAGTACGATCAGATCCTGGTCGACGGTGACGGTATCACCAATCGCTACGGAAATTTCAATAACATCTACGTTTTCAGCACCACCGATATCAGGTACTGCTACAGTCACTTTGCTCATGTGTCAGCCTCCTGTTAAACCGTGGTTGGGTCAGCTTTGTTTTCATCAATACCCATCTTGGCGCGGACTTTTGGCAACTCGGCAGCATCAAACTTGCCTTGTTTTGCCAATTCTGTCAGTGCTGCCAGAACAACGAAGCTACGGTCCACTTCAAAGAAGTGACGTAGTTTCTTACGGGTGTCAGAGCGACCGAAACCATCGGTTCCCAGTACTTTGTAGCTTGTGGGTATGTATCCGCGCAATTGCTCGCCATAGGTCTTGATGTAATCTGTGGCAAGAATAACCGGGCCATCTGTCTCAGCCAGCTGTTGGGTAATGTAAGGTACCCGTGCTTCTTTCTCGGAGTTGATCATGTTGTAGCGTTCACAGGCCTGACCATCACGGGTCAGCTCGTTCACACTGGTCACACTCCAGATATCGGATTCAACACCAAAGTCTTCACGCAGAATGTCAGCCGCGGCTTCCACTTCACGCAAAATGGTACCGGACCCCATCAGCTGAACCCGGGCAGCGTCGGATTTTTTACCTTCTTTCAGCTTGTACATGCCTTTGATAATGCCTTCTTCGGCACCAACAGGCATTGCCGGATGAACGTAGTTTTCGTTCATGGCGGTGATGTAGTAGAAGCAGTTTTCCTTGTCTTCGTACATGCGTTTCATGCCGTCCTGGATAATAACGGCCATTTCAAAGCTGTAGGTAGGATCATAGGATTTGCAGTTGGGAATGGTATGGGCCATCAGATGGCTGTGACCATCCTGGTGCTGCAGACCTTCACCGTTCAGCGTGGTACGACCAGCGGTGGCACCAATCAGGAAACCACGAGCCTGGATATCGCCCGCCAACCAGGCCAGATCCCCAATACGCTGGAAGCCGAACATGGAGTAGAACACGTAGAACGGCACCATGGCGCAGTTGCTGTTGCTGTACGCAGTTGCCAGCGCGACCCAGGCAGACATGGCACCGGCTTCGTTGATGCCTTCCTCCATGATCTGGCCTTTCTTGTCTTCTTTGTAGTACATGATCTGGTTGGAATCGTGAGGCGTGTATTTCTGCCCGGCTGAGGAGTAAATACCCAGCTGGCGGAACATGCCTTCCATACCAAAGGTACGCGCTTCATCCGGCACAATCGGTACGATACGCTTGCCGACTTCCTTGTCTTTCACCAGCTGCGACAGTACCCGCACAAACGCCATGGTGGACGATTGTTCACGTTCACCAGAGCCAGTCAGCTGACCCTTGAAGGCTTCCAGCGGTGGTACTTTCAAAGCATCAAAATCGACGCGGCGTGACGGTACAACACCGTTGAGCTTGTCGCGACGTTCTTTCATGTATTTCATTTCAGGGCTGTCTGGTGCTGGACGGTAATAAGGTACCTTGGTCAGCTCATCATCAGACAACGGAATACCGAAACGATCACGGAATTGCTTCAGCGAGTCCTTATCGAGTTTCTTCACTGAGTGCGTCGGGTTGGCGGCTTCGCCGGCATCCCCCAAACCATAACCCTTGACGGTTTGAGCCAGAATCACCGTCGGTGATCCTTTGTTGGCCATGGCTTCTGCGTAAGCGGCGTACACCTTGAACGGATCATGTCCACCACGGTTCAGCTTGAAGATGTCTTCATCAGACATGTCCGAAACCAGTTCCAGCAGCTCAGGATATTTGCCAAAGAAATGCTTGCGGGTATAAGCGCCGCCGTTGGCTTTATAATTCTGTAATTCGCCGTCACAGACTTCATCCATGCGTTTTTGCAGCAGGCCGGTCTTGTCTTTTTCCAGCAGAACGTCCCAATGACGTCCCCACACCACCTTGATGGTATTCCAGCCAGCGCCACGGAAAACGCCTTCCAGCTCTTGCATGATTTTACCGTTACCGCGCACCGGTCCATCCAGGCGCTGCAGGTTACAGTTGATCACGAATACCAGGTTTTCCAGTTGTTCACGGCCCGCCAGTGAGATCGCACCCAGTGTTTCCGGCTCGTCACACTCGCCATCCCCCAGGAATGCCCATACCTTACGATCACCACGGGAAACCAGATCACGGGCAGACAGGTAACGCATGACGTGCGCCTGATAAATCGCCTGAATCGGGCCAAGACCCATGGAAACCGTCGGGAACTGCCAGTAATCCGGCATCAGCCAGGGGTGTGGATAGGAGGACAGGCCTTCACCGTCGACTTCGCGGCGGAAGTTATCCAGCTGTTGTTCATCCAGACGCCCTTCCAGGTAGGAACGGGCGTAAATACCAGGGGATGAGTGACCCTGGAAGTAGATCAGATCACCCAGATGGCCGTCATCGTTGCCACGGAAGAAATAGTTGAAACCGATGTCATACAAGGTGGCAGCTGAGGAGAACGAGGCAATATGACCACCGAGGCCTTCATCGTTATCGTTGGCACGCATTACCATGGCCAGGGCATTCCAGCGAACCAGCGAACGGATGCGGCGTTCCATAAACAGGTCGCCCGGCATACGGCGTTCTTTATCAACCGGAATGGTGTTGCGATACGGTGTGGTGATCGCTGCTGGCAAGGTGACACCTTTCGCCAAAGCGTGGTCAAACATGGCCTTCAGCAGGAAAGCCGCGCGCTCGGGGCCAGCATGGCGAATGGTAGCGTGGAGTGAGTCGAGCCATTCTTGTGTTTCGTAGATATCGACATCTTGTGTCATACGGAACTCCCATCTTCTTATTCATGCGCCCGGATCAGGCGCGGGTGACGGCCTTGTGAGCCTGGCAGCCCCTAAAATCTGGTCTTGTCTACTGTCTCTTTATACGTACTTGAACGTATGGGCAAGTGACGACAACGGACGCTGTTTTACAGGCTGAAAATTCTTGGTCTCTGGTCGTAATACCCAGTCAGTCTAGAGTACCAATCCCAAGTGACGGGCGACAGTCTGCCGTGTCACAAACAAGAAAACAACGCCTTCTCGTAATTTTTTTACAAAAAGGGTTGTTTATTTCAATCCTGGATAAGCCGAGATCAAAAAACAAAATACAGCGCTAAACAGCCCATGATCACTGAACTATAAGCATGGAAAATAACGATAATCACCCAAAACTATAGATGATTTCGATACCAGAATCGATTTCAGAATAATATTTCAGGCACGTTTCAACTAACTACTGGTAAATAATTTACCGCGCACTTTTTTACGGAACTCGCCGGGTGTTTGTCCCTGCAGGCGACGAAAGATCCTGATAAAGTAACTGCTGTCACCAAATCCCAACTCCTGGGCGATATCCGCCACCGATAAATTGCTGTGCTGCAACAATTCCCTCGCCGCCTGGCAGCGAATGGCTTGCTGGTACACCAGCGGTGTCACCCCCACGACCTGTTTGAAGCGGCGCATGAATTGCCGTTCACTCAAACCGGCCTTGTCTGCGAGCTGGGCCAATGAAAAAGGTTCCCGCAAGTACTGACGCATCCAGCCCTGAACCAGCGCAATACTTTCATCAGCATGATGGGAGTCTTCCCCGTCAGAGTACACCCGGTTTTCAAACGGCTGCCGTACCTCCGGTGAAAACTGCTGCTCAATCTGTAACGCCATATCCCGCCCCCAGGTCTGACCGATAAAATGAATCACCATGTCTGCCCCGGAGTTAACACTGGCAGCGCAATAAATACGCCCGGCCTGAGTCAACAAATGCTGTCGTTGCAACAAAACGTCTGGGTAATCAGCCGCAAAACGATCCTGATAATGCCAATGGGTGGTGGCTGGCTTGCCATCAAGGATGCCACTGGCAGCCAGCAGACAAACCCCGGTGCCAACGGAAATCACACTGGCACCCTGTCGGTATTGCTCAGCAATCCAGCGAATCACACTGCCGTGTGTCTGCAAGACACGTCGCGGATTGCGCCACAGGGCGGGTACCACCACCAGACTGGTTGATTCAATATCCGCCAGCGCCCGGTCCGGGCAAAGCTTGAGTCCTCCCAGACTCACCACATCTCCCGGCCTGGCAACCCCGGTCTCAATATGGAAGCTGACATTACCCTGACGAGCGACCTGCAAACGGGCGCGTACGGCCTCCAGCATCTCAATCGGAATGGCAATACTGGAGGCCAACATCTGATCAACCAGCAGCACCGTCACATGTTGCAACAAAGTGTCTCCCCCATATCATTGAAAATGGCATTATTGTTTTATCTTTTGTCTATATTAATCTACTTGATCGAATTTCTATCCCCTTAAGATAGGGAAAATTTTCCAGGGGTCTCAACTATGAAAAATCTGGCAGTCATCACCGGCTTTGGCGGCATCAACGCCGCAGGCCGCAGTTCAGGCCACCACGCATTCCGTCGTATGATCTTTGAATCATTGACAGGGGCCAAACGCGAACAAACCCTCACCAGCCTCGCCAGCCTGATGGCCACCAGCGATGAGCACACTATTCTGAACGGCACACTGGTTCGCGAATGGGACAACGTGTCATGGGATGCCAAGGCCGTGCCCTTCCACAAACCATTTAAAGATGAAGAAGGCAACCCCTGCTGGCGTCTGACGCACAAGCGCTTACCGGTACAAAGTGCCGGGCAATTGCCACTGGGTTTTGACCCGGCCACTCTGTACCGCTCATTACACCACCCCCGGGGCTTGCAAATGGCGGTCTATGGCGCATCCGATGCACTGGGATCGCTGGGCATTGAATGGGAAACCCTGTGCCAACAGGTAGGCCCTGATGAGATTGCTGTTTACGCCGGTTCTTCCATGGGCCAACCTGATGCGACCGGCAACGGCGGCATGATGCAAGCGGCATTGCTGGGCAAGCGCACGTCATCCAAACAATGCGCCATGAGCATGAGCCAGATGCCCGCCGACTTTATTAACGCCTATGTCCTTGGCAACGTGGGCACCACTGGCTGCATGACCGCCGCTTGCGCCACCTTCCTGTACAACCTGCGCCTTGCCAAAGACGATATCGAAAGCGGCAAGCGCCGTATTGTGATTGTCGGTAATTCAGAAGCCCCCCTGATGCCTGAAATCGTCGAAGGCTACAATGCCATGACGGCATTGGCGTCCGAACACAAATTACGGGATCTCGACAAGGTCGCAGACACCGAAGACGCTGACTTCCGCCGCGCCAGCCGTCCATTTGGTGAAAACTGTGGCTTTACCCTGGCTGAATCGGCACAGTTTTTTATTCTGACCGATGATAAATTGGCGCTGGAACTGGGGCTGAATATCCATGGCAGCATCGGTGACGTACAGATCAATGCCGATGGTTATAAAAAATCCATTTCCAACCCGGGCATCGGTAACTACCTGACCATGGGTAAAGTCGTCGCCAATGCCCGCCGCCTGCTCGGTGATGATATCTTGCGCAACGGCAGCTTTGTCCATGCCCATGGCAGCAGCACACCGCAGAACCGGGTGACGGAATCCCATATCTACCAGCAGCTTGCCGGGGCCTTCAAACTGGAAAACTGGCCAATCACAGCCGTCAAGGCATACGTGGGCCACTCCCTCGCTGCGGCCTCAGCAGATCAGCTCACCGCAACGCTGGGTACCTGGTCCGAAGGCGTGATTCCCGGCATCAAAACCGTACACACCATTGCCGACGACGTACACCAACAGCAGCTCGAGTTTGTCTTGCAAGACAAGCCGGTTGACCCGGCAGAACTCCCAGTGGCCTTTATCAATGCCAAGGGCTTTGGTGGCAACAATGCATCCGCCATGATTATATCCCCAGCCCATACCCGGCAATTAATAGAACAGCGCTACAGCACAAACGAGATCAACCGCTATTGGCATCGTAACGAACTAGTGGTAGAAACGGCGTACCAATACGATAAGGATGCGATCGCAGGTAAAACCCGGCCACGTTATCACTTCGGTGAACAGGTGTTAGGCCCGGACGACCTGACCATCAGCGATGAGGAAATTTATATCTCCGGGTGGGACAAACCTGTCTCTCTCTGACCCCTTCGGGCGTCAGTGACGGTTTTCTGCCCGGGACAGAAGCCCTGGATCAGGGGAAGGTTGGCGAGCAACCGCCCCTGAATTCTCCAGCAGCCAGGCAAAATCTGACAAATTTGCGGCAAAAACCTCATTGCTGAAAGAAAATGATCAGTAGACTATCGGACCGATTCACATACTCAGGCCACAGAAAAAAATGGACTACAAGATTATCTTTGGCGGGCAAGTAGGCGCGGGGAAAACCACCGCAATTGCCGCCATTAGCGATGTACCGGTTGTTAAAACCGAAGCCAAGGCCAGCGATGACGTTGCATTACGCAAAGACACCACCACGGTGGCAATGGATTATGGTCTTATCAATCTGCCTGGTGGGGAAAAAGTCCACTTGTTTGGTACTCCCGGCCAGACACGTTTCAGTTTTATGTGGGACGTCCTGACCGTCGGTGGTCTGGGGCTGGTATTACTGATCGATAACGTGTCAGAAAACCCGATCGATGACATGGTGGTTTATATCGATGCATTCCGTAAATTCATCGATAACAACGCGCTGGTAGTCGGCATTACCCGTATGGATATTTCTGCCACACCACCGCTGTCAGCCTACATCAACAAACTGCAGGAAATGGGCATCAATGCGCCCGTCTATGAAGTCGATGCCCGTAAATCAGAAGACGTCGAAGTCATGCTGATGAGCATGCTCTCGATTCTGGAACTGGGCCTCAAGTAAATGAAAGACCAACCTTGCCGGGTACTCAGCCCTGATAAACGACGCCGATCCCAGAAGGAAGTTAAATAATGAACGATGCAGCACCTCATCCTGAAGCGAAACAGATTTTTACTGTTTTAAGCGACATGATTACCAACTCTGAGGGAGCCATATTGGCTACCGCAGCCATGACAACCGATGGCCTGATCATTTCTTCAGCGCTGGGAAAGGGCATTGACAGCGATATATTTGCTGCCATGAGCGCCTCCTTGCTGGTATTGGCGGAACGCGCCTCCCAGGAGGTTGATATTGGCGAGCTGAATCAGGTGATGGTCATGGGCAGCCAGGGAGTCATGCTATTGACCCATATCGGCCTCAACGCCGTACTGGCGGTATCAACAACGCCTTCGGCCAATCTCGGTATGGTATTGCAAGAAACATCCACCGCAGTCAATGCACTGCATGACCTGCTTGGCTAGCCCGATTCCCTGCAGCCACCCAACCAAAGAGTCTGCGTCCGGACTTGCTTTGTAACCACCATCGCACTAGTGTCTGCAAAACCAACCGATTCAGGAACAGCACCACATGATCAAGGTTATTATCGATCGTCGTATCGCGGACGATATGGAATCGACCTATGAAGATGCCATCAAACAAACGCTGCAAGCCATCCTTGAAGCTCCGGGCTATGTCTCCGGGGCCTCTTACAAAGACGCCAAGGATAGCCGTCATCGCATTATTATTACCAACTGGAAAAGCCTGAGAGACTGGGAAGCCTGGGCCATATCCAGTGAACGCAAAAGAGTCATCGCTGCGATCCAGCCGATCCTGATGCGCGAAGAACGGTTCAGCATTCTGACTGCCTGAGCTATCTCCCAAGGCGTTCAGCAAGCCGCTGCTGCATCCATGTCACGGTGGCGTCCAGCGCTTCATCCAGCAAATCCTCGCGGCTTTTTCCCGAACGCCTGGTCGGCTGGAAATCATGATCCCCACTCTCCAGCCAGTGCAGCTCAATAGTGCCCGGCCAGGATGATGCAGCGAATAATGGCTGGATTTCCGCTGCTCGGCCAAACGGATCCCGACTGCCCTGGAAAATCATCAAGGGCACCTGGATCTGTTCAAAATGCTGAACCCTGAGCTGGTGCGGTTTACTCGTTGGATGAAAGGGATAACCCAGTACACTGACGGCCAATACATTGGCTGGCATACCATCAGACGCCGCCAGCATGGAAGCAATACGCCCGCCCATCGATTTACCAACAATCACCACTGGCTTCCCAAGCGCCTCAACGACCTCGCGCAACTCCACAACCAGACCGGCCACTGCTGGCGGGGGACGACGCTTGCCCGCAGCCCGAGCCTGGATCATATAATCAAATTCAACACCGATAACGGTCAGCCCCCGGGCTTCAAAACCCGCTTTTGCCGCGACCAAAAACCCGGAATCAAGGCCTGCACCCGCCCCATGAACCAGTACAACAACCGGATCAGACGGTTTTTTTACTGTTTTGCTATAATTTTTAGCGGTCATTTAGTGTTACCACTTTGGTCTCAAGTTCCATTTTCCGCTACTCGTTGGTGATCGTTTTTGGCTTCATTGCGTTAAGTCAAGATCAGGAAAGACACCCGCCTTATCATAACCGACACCGCCATAAACGCCGTATTACCGGTATTTATAACGGATAACAGCCCGAATAACAGTCGAGCAGGCCATATCATTTAATGATATTAATTCTCAATTACAATGGGCAATCAGGGTACATTCTGCGAATGTTATATCCCTGAAATATCAGACAGTTGCCGGACGTTTATTGCAAAGCGGCAATAACCACCCGATAATGTGTCGCCAAAATTTAGAACCCTCAATCCCACGCTGTTATTGGAATCCAATCATGAGCACAGCAATCGACCATCCCGAATACAACTACAAGGTGGTAAGACAATTTGCCATCATGACGGTTGTCTGGGGCATAGTTGGCATGACAGCCGGTGTATTCATCGCTGCCCAGCTGGCTTGGCCCGCACTTAACTTCGATACCCCATGGCTGTCTTTTGGACGTTTACGCCCATTACACACCAACGCGGTTATTTTTGCCTTTGGCGGTAGCGCCCTCTTCGCTACGTCTTACTTCATTGTGCAACGTACCTGTCGTACCCGGTTGTTTTCGGACACTCTGGCCAGCTTCACCTTCTGGGGATGGAATACCGTCATTGTACTGGCTGCCATCACCTTGCCGATGGGCCTGACATCCACCAAGGAATACGCTGAGCTGGAATGGCCTATCGATATTCTGGTAGCGATTGTCTGGGTTGCTTACGTGGTGAACTTCCTCGGCACACTGGCTATCCGCAAGGAAAAGCATATCTATGTTGCCAACTGGTTCTTTGCGGCTTTCATGATCATGATTGCGATTCTGTATATTGGTAACAACCTGGCGGTGCCAGTCACACTGACCAAGTCCTACTCTCTCTACGCCGGTACCGTTGACGCCATGGTGCAGTGGTGGTGGGGTCACAACGCGGTAGGTTTCTTCCTGACTGCTGGCTTCCTCGGCATCATGTACTACTTCGTTCCCAAACAGGCTGGCCGCCCGGTATATTCCTACCGTCTGTCCATCGTGCATTTCTGGGCACTGATTTCTATCTACGTATGGGCCGGTGCTCACCACCTGCACTACTCTGCCCTGCCAGACTGGGCACAAACCTCCGGCATGGTCATGTCCCTGATTCTGCTGGCGCCCAGCTGGGGCGGCATGATCAACGGCATGATGACGCTGTCAGGTGCCTGGCACAAACTGCGTACTGACCCCATCCTGCGCTTCCTGGTGGTTTCCCTGTCGTTCTACGGCATGTCGACCTTCGAAGGCCCGATGATGGCGATCAAAACAGTTAACGCCCTGTCCCACAACACCGACTGGACCATTGGTCACGTGCACTCCGGTGCTCTCGGTTGGGTTGCCATGGTTTCTATCGGTGCCATGTACCACCTGATTCCGATCATGTTCGGTCGCAAGGCAGGTGACATGTACTCCATTGCCCTGATCAATGCTCACTTCTGGCTCGCGACCATCGGTACGGTTTTCTACATTGTTGCAATGTGGGTAAACGGCATCATGCAAGGCCTGATGTGGCGTGCAGTCAACGCCGACGGTACCCTGACATTCAGCTTTGTTGAGTCTGTCTCGGCGTCACACCCTGGATACGTTGGTCGTGTTATCGGTGGTGCCCTGTTCCTGACAGGCATGCTGATCATGGCTTACAACGTCTACATGACGGTTCGTGCAGCCAAGAAAGACATTGCCGCCACGGCAATCGCTCAGGCGTAAGGAGTTATTCAGATGATTAAGCACGACACTATCGAACAAAGTATGCCGTTAATGGTAATACTGATCGTCATCGCTCTTAGCTGGGGTGGATTGGTTGAAATTGTTCCTCTCTTCTTCGCCAAAGACACCAACACACCGGTTGAAGGCCTGAAACCATTAAATGCGCTGCAGCTGGAAGGTCGCGACATCTACATCCGTGAAGGTTGCCATGTATGTCACACCCAGATGGTTCGTCCATTCCGTGCTGAAACCGAGCGTTATGGTCCTTACTCTGTGGCCGGCGAATCCGTGTATGAGCATCCGTTCCTGTGGGGCTCCAAACGTACTGGTCCAGACCTGGCTCGTGTTGGCGGACGTTATTCCAACGAGTGGCACCGCGCTCACTTGTATAACCCCCGTGACGTTGTACCTGAGTCCATCATGCCGTCTTATCCCTGGTTGTTTGAAGACAAGGTTGATGGCCGTGATACACCGAAAAAGATGAAAGCCCTGCGAATGGTCGGCGTGCCATACACAGATGAAGACATCGAAGGTGCTAAAGCGGCAGTTAATGGCAAACCTGAAATCGAAGCCCTGGTTGCGTATCTGCAACAGCTGGGCACAGTGATCACTAAACGGTAATCCCATGGATATTAACGACGTGCGCGGGCTAGGTTCGATCTTTGCTCTGGTTGCAATGCTGGCAATCTTCTGGTGGGCCTATGGCTCCAGCCGGAGGAAACGTTTTGAAGAAGATGGAGATATTCCATTTCTTGAGGATGACGACGGCCTTCCCATGCACGGCGATAAAGATCGGAGCAAGTAATTATGTTAAGTACTTTCTGGCAAGTATGGATTTCCGTCATCATATTGGGATCCATTATTAGCTGTGGTGTGCTGATCACGTACACCAGTCGCGGCATGCGCAAAGAAGAAACCGACCAGACCACCGGTCATAGCTACGACGGCATTGAAGAAATTGATAACCCTCTGCCTCGCTGGTGGGTGTTCATGTTCTGGGGCACCATTATTTTTGGTCTCGGCTACCTGGCTTCTTTTGGCCTGGGTAACTACAAGGGCTTCCTCACCGTTACTGTTGACGGGCAAGAAGTGGCCTGGAGCCAGGAAAACCAGTGGAAAGCCGAAGTCCAGGCGTTTGAGAAAGAAATTGCACCTCTTTATGCCCAGTACTCATCGACCCCGATTGAGGAACTGATCCATAACGATGATGCATTGCAAACTGGTCAACGCCTGTTCAAAAGCAACTGCTCGGTCTGTCACGGCAGTGGTGCCAAAGGTGCACTGGGCTTCCCCAACCTGACCGACAATGACTGGTTGTACGGTGGAGCTCCAGCACAAATCACCCAGACCATTACCAATGGTCGCCAGGGTGCCATGCCTGCCTGGATCGCGATTCTGGGCGAGGAAGGGGTTACCGAAATGGTCAGCTATGTACGTAGCCTGTCCGGCCTGAAGCATGATGAAACGCTGGTGGAAGCAGCAGCGCCCAAGTTCATGCAAAACTGTGCCATTTGTCACGGCGCTGATGGTAAAGGTAACCAGATGATGGGTGCGCCAAACCTGACCGACGAAATCTGGTTATATGGTGGTTCCAGTAAACAGATTGAAATGACTTTGCGTCATGGTCGTAACGGTAATATGCCAGCTCACAAGGAAATCCTTGGTGACAATGCAGATGCCAAAATTCATCTGCTGGCTACCTACGTGTATTCACTGTCTCACCAGTGATTCATGATTGTCGCAACCAGCCTCTCACACCAACACGATGTTGAGTTGTGACAATGAACAGGAAAAAAGCGGCCATTGGCCGCTTTTTTTAGATATATCAACCGTATACGAACTATATAATCACACCATTATATAGATTTGCTGACGCTCCCGAAGGTGCCCGTTTGAGGCGCCACCTGCTACGCCAGCCAACACAAGCAACCAAGGTGATTAGCTGCCATGAGTAACATCCCTGTCAAAGACGTCACGCCGAAAACCGAGAGCATGTACGCCAAGCGTGAAAAAATATATGTCCGGGAAATTATCGGTTTTTTCCAGAAACTGAGAACCTACAGCCTATGGGCATTAATGCTAGGATACTACGGCACCGTATGGATTAACTGGGGCGGTCGCCAGGCCGTCTATTTCGACTTGCCCGCACGCCAATTCAATATCTTTGGTGTTACCTTCTGGCCCCAGGATTTTATTCTGTTGTCCTTCGCACTGATCATTGCAGCCTTTGGCCTCTTTACCATCACCAACCTGGCAGGAAGGGTCTGGTGTGGCTACACCTGCCCCCAGTCAGCCTGGTCGTTCCTGTTCATGTGGATAGAAGAACGGGTTGAAGGCAGCCGTAACCAGCGTATCAAGATGGACAAGGGCAATATGTCCCCCAGCACAATGCGTAAAAAAGCACTCAAGCACACCCTCTGGCTCTTTGTTGCACTGGCTACCGGGGTCACCTTTGTTGGCTACTTCTCTCCTATCCGTGAATTGATACCGGATATGTTGTCAGCCGACCTCAATGGCTGGGAAATATTCTGGATCGCATTTTTCACCCTGGCTACCTACATTAATGCTGGCTGGATGCGTGAACAAGTGTGTATCTACATGTGTCCTTACGCTCGTTTCCAGTCTGTTATGTACGATGCCGATACTCTCGCCGTATCCTACGACCTGAACCGTGGCGAGCCACGGGGCAGACGCACCAAAAAAGCCAAGCAAGAGACCGACACCAGCCAGCTGGGCGATTGTGTCGACTGCTCCCTCTGTGTTCAGGTCTGCCCCACCGGCATTGATATTCGTGATGGTCTGCAATACCAGTGTATTGGCTGTGCGCTCTGTATCGACGCCTGCGACTCCATTATGGACAAGCTGAACAAACCCAAGGGGTTGATACGCTATACCACCGAAAATGAGCTGGAAGGCCAAAAAACGCACCTTATGCGCCCCAGACTGCTGGGTTATGCCTTTATGTTGTTGGTGATGATGGGAGCCTTTGTCTATGCCATTGCCAGTCGGGTGCCGTTTGAACTGGATATTGCCCGGGATCGCGGCAGCTTGTACCGCGTTACACCGAACGATACCGTCACCAATA
The DNA here is from genome assembly GCF_030689165.1 of Oceanobacter sp. 4_MG-2023. Classification (NCBI taxonomy): domain Bacteria; kingdom Pseudomonadati; phylum Pseudomonadota; class Gammaproteobacteria; order Oceanospirillales; family Oceanospirillaceae; genus Oceanobacter; species Oceanobacter sp. 4_MG-2023. The sequence goes on from NZ_JAUYVV010000005.1 coordinate 56,292, forward strand.
GCTACACCCTGAAAATGATGAATATGTCGCAGCAACCGCGTACCTATCTCCTCAAGGTTGAAGGGCTGCCAAACGCCACCATGGATGCTCCAGACACCTACAACATTCGGGTTAACGAATTGCGCGAGATCTCCGTCAACCTTGAAATTGACCCAGCAATCGCCAAATTACCATCCAGTAAAACCAATATTGAGTTTATTGTGGTAGACCAACAAAGCGGCGAAGAAGTCGCCCGTGAAGAAAGCCGCTTTATCGCACCAAGAACCTAGTCAGCCATCAGGCGACTATCGGCTTGCGCCAGAAAATCCATTCTGGCGCAGCAATGTCACTCCAAAAGCCTGTTGTTAGATCAACTGCATCCAATTCTGCCATTGATCGGACAACAGGAATGACAAAGTTGCTAGAGAGTCGCCGTCCAAGTGGTTACACTTGGGCGGCTTTTTTTTCGGGCAGTGGAACTCAAAAGCAATACCATACCCAAACAGACCCTGCCAGCAGTCCAGACCCAGAGAGCACTATGAAATCAGATACCCAGCCAGCCCAACCCTGGTACAAAGAGCCATTGATGTGGCTGGTTGCCGGAATTCCTGCCGTTACCGTTTGCTGGGGTGTTGTCATGATTACCCTGGCGGTCAGCAGCAAGGATTCACTGGTAAGCGACAGCTACTATAAAGACGGTGTCAGCTATACCGAAAATGTCGAAATGGACCATCAGGCCAGCCGTCTGCAGATCCGTAGCAGTCTGGTGTTTGCCAATCATGAAGCCCGCCTGGTTCTCGACGGCCAGCTGGAACAGGAGCCAGATACCTTATTGCTGGAACTGATCCACCCAACCCTGCAAGAGCGGGATCTTGAAATCATTCTGCAGCGCACAGAGCCCGGGCTTTATATTGCCGCCGCCGATATACAACTGCCATCCCGGCGTTATGTCTGGTTACAAAGCCCGGATCAGGGCTGGCGGATACGCTCCACAGAACAGCTGGAATACAGCAAGGTCGTACAACTGAACGCCCAATGACAGAGCATGCCAATAACACCCGGTGCTTTCACTGTGGTGAAAACGTCAGCCCGTCTGACGAAAAACGCTGGTCAGCCCTGATTGATGGTCAATCACAGCCCATGTGTTGCCCGGGCTGCAAGGCCATTGCCGAAACCATTGTCGCCAGCGGCCTGAAAGACTATTACAAGCACCGCACCGCGCTGCCAGAACTGTCTCCCGCCGAACTGGACGACCATGAACTGCAAGCACGGGAATCACTGGCGCTATACGACAGCGAGGCCATGCAGCAACGTTTTGTTGCCCGGCTGGACAATGGTATGGCAGAAGCCACCCTGGTGATCGATGGTATCAGTTGTGCAGCCTGCGCCTGGTTAATCGAACACCGTCTGAATGCGCTGCCCGGCGTTGACCAGGCCGTCCTCAATCTGTCCAACCACCGCCTGGTGGTACGCTGGGAACCAGAGAAAATACCGGTTTCCAGTCTGATCGAACAAATTTACCGCCTTGGTTACCGCGCCTCCCCTTTTTCTGCAACCGCTGCCGAACAGCAACGTCATGTCGAAGGCAAGCGCAGCATCCGCCGTCTGGCGGTTGCTGGCATCGGCATGATGCAGGTAATGATGCTGGCCGTCCCTCTGTATGTGGGCATGGTGCCGCAATACGAATTTTTTATGCGCCTGGCCTCCATGTTACTGACATTACCTGTGGTGCTGTACGCAGCCTGGCCTTTTTTTGAAGCCTCAATCCGGGACCTCAAAACCCGCCACCTGACCATGGATGTACCGGTTTCCCTCGCGATTGCCCTGGCATTTTGTGCCAGCATCTGGAGCACGTTCAACCAGGGCAAAGAGGTCTATTTTGACTCCGTCTGCATGTTCACCTTCTTTTTGCTGCTGGGCCGCTTTCTGGAAATGCGCGCCCGTCATCGCATGGGAAAATCCGGTAACAACCTGCTGACGCTGCTGCCCAACGTCGCTCTGAAACTCAGTGACGACACCCCAAACGCCACCGAAACGGTTATTGCCAGCGAAGAAGTCAGACTGGGAGATTTGCTGCTGATCAAGCCCGGTCATGCCATTCCTGCCGACGGCGTTGTGATCCAGGGTCGCAGCTCCGTCGACGAAGCTGCCCTGACGGGCGAATACCTGCCCGTCACCAAACGTAATCAGGATCACCTGATTGGCGGCACCATCAATATCGAAAGCCCGATTATCATGCAGGTCACAGCCACCGGAGCGGAAGCCCAGCTGTCGACCATTGTTCGCCTGATGGATCGGGCACAGCAGGAAAAACCCCGAATAGCCCTGATCGCCGATCGGATTGCCAGTCGTTTTGTTGCCGCCGTCTTGCTGATTTCGTCGGCTGTTTTTCTGTTTTGGTGGCAACAGGGTAACGATCACGCCTTTTTTATCGCCTTGTCGGTACTGGTCGTCACCTGCCCTTGCGCCTTGTCGCTGGCAACACCAACGGCGCTGACAGCGGCCACCGGCGCGCTACGAGAGGCCGGATTACTCATCAGCAAAGGCCACGTACTGGAATCCCTCCCGACCATCGACCGGGTAGTATTCGATAAAACCGGCACCCTCACCCAAGGCAAGCTCACCATTGAAGACGTCGTTCTGGCGGGGGAACTGGACAGCGACCAGGTACTCGCCATTACCGCCGGACTGGAAAAATCCAGCAGTCACCCGATTGCTCGCGCTTTTCGCCGGATTCGTCCCGACACCGTCACCGAGGTCCAGCAACACACCGGGGCTGGCATTCAGGGGCAATGGCAGCCAACAGCAGAACAGTCATATGCCGTCCGCTTTGGCCGCCCCGACTTTGCCTTGCCTGACCACTCCTCACTGGATACCAGTCAGTTGAACCATCAGGAAGGGCAATGGCTGCTGCTCAGTGTCGACGATCAGGCTGCAGCCTGGATCAGGCTCGGGGACAGCGTCCGAAAATCCGCCACCAGCCTGACCCAGGGCCTGCGCCAACGCAAAATCAAAACAGCCTTGCTCACCGGCGACCCCGGCGCCTCAGGTCAACAACTGGCAACACAGCTGGGTATTGACGACGTCCAGATCGGCTTGTCACCCGAACAGAAGCTACAACAGGTACGCCTGTGGCAACAGCAGGGAGAACGTGTATTAATGATTGGCGATGGCATCAACGATGTCCCGGTACTGGCTGGGGCCGACATTGCCATTGCCGTCAGTGACGCCACGGACCTGGCCAAAACCAGCGCCGATGCCCTGGTCACCAGCGGCCGCCTGGACTGTGTATTACAGGCTCTGGACACCGCCAGCCGTACCCGCCAGGTGATCTACCAGAATATCGCTTGGGCGCTGCTGTATAATCTGCTGGCCTTGCCAGTGGCAGCGGCAGGTTATATTCCTCCCTGGGCCGCAGCCATTGGCATGTCATTCAGTTCGCTTTTGGTGGTCAGTAATGCGCTGCGACTATCCCGGACGACCAAACCGGATGTATCCGGTCACAATTAGCACACTCAGCCACAAGGCCAGATTATAATGGCTTCCACTCGCTTGGTTTGATGGACATAACATGGATATTATCTACATACTTGTTCCACTTTCGATCGTCCTGATCAGCATTGCCACGCTGATTTTTTTCTGGGCAGTGCGCAGCGGCCAGTTTGATGATATGGAATCTCCGGCTCACAGAATTCTCTTTGATGACGATGACGATCCCGCAAGCACCCAACCCGCAGCAACCGACACAACACCAGCACCCCATACCACGGCAACCGATAAAAACCCATTGTGATTGAACCACTCTCCCTGTTAACCGCCCTGTTGCTGGGCCTGTTTGGCTCCAGTCACTGCCTGGTAATGTGTGGCGGCATTGCCGCCGCCATTGGCACCCGCTCACAACAACAACCGCTACTGACAGCACTGGCTTTTAACAGCGGTCGTATCACCAGTTACGCCTTTGCCGGCCTGCTCGTCTCGCTGCTTGGCTTATGGCTACAACAACTGAATGATGTACTGATGCTGGCATTACGTACACTGGCCGCCATACTGCTGGTGCTGATGGGGCTCTACGTTGCCCGCTGGGCAAGCTGGCTCACCCGTATCGAACAAGTTGGCCAATATCTATGGCAAAGGCTGCAGCCTGCTACCCGCCCCTTGATGACACAATATTCGATCAGCAGTCGCTTTCGCCTTGGACTGCTATGGGGCTGGCTCCCTTGCGGACTGGTATACAGCACTTTGAGCTGGGTCGCCGCCAATGGTGATCCCCTCAAAGGGGCACTGACCATGTTCTGCTTTGGCCTTGGCACACTGCCTGCCCTGTTCGCCAGTGGCCTCGCCGCCACCAGCCTGAGCCGATTACTCAGTCACAGCCTTAGCCGTATCATTGCCGGACTGTTACTGATTGGTTACGGCGTTTGGACTGCAGCAGCCATCTGGTTATAGTAGCCAGGGTCGTTATTGATCAGCGACTGATCATCCGTTGACAATACCTTGACTCAATACCTTGACCAATGTCTTGACAGCCACTCGTCGAGCTAAGACCATACGAAAATTAATGGAACACGGTTCTTCCCTACATAACGGAAAACCCGACACGGTGAGCTCAATGAAAACAAACCAAGCTGCACAGCCTGCGCACCCTCCCTTGCGCGGTAATCAACCCCACTGCCAGACTTGCTCCCTGAACGCACTGTGTCTGCCACTCTCGCTCAGTGACACAGATATGGAGCGACTGGACGATATCATTCGCCGCGGCCGGCCCATTCAAAAAGGCCAGCTGTTATTCCAGCAAGGGGATGAATTCCAGTCCGTGTTTGCGGTACGTACCGGTGCCCTGAAAACCTACACCCTGGCCAGTAATGGCGAAGAACAGATCACTGGCTTTCATCTCGCCAGCGAACTGATTGGTCTGGCCGGTTACGATGCCGGTGATTACCCTCTCACCGCCAAAGCGCTGGAAACCACCACCGTCTGTGAAATTCCGGTTCATCAGCTGGAAAACCTGACTGACGAACTCCCCGACCTGCGCAAACAGCTGATGCGCACCATGGGCAACGAAATTCGTCACGACCAGAACATGATGTTGCTGTTGAGCAAAAAGAACGCCGAAGAACGTGTAGCCTCGTTTTTGCTGGATATCTCCAACCGTTACGCTCGACGCGGTTTCAGTGCCACCCACTTCCGCCTGCCCATGTCGCGGGTCGACATCAGCAACTACCTTGGCCTCGCGGTAGAAACCATCAGTCGGGTATTCACCCGTTTCCAGAAAAATGCCCTGATCGAAACCCAGAGCAAGGAAATCATCGTTCTGGACATGAACAGCCTGTATGAAATGGCCGGACTGAACCCACAAATTGAATGTGACGAGAAAACGCCAGCGGAATAATCCCGCACAGCGTGCCGTTACCCTTCTCAGCGGTAACGGCAAAAACCCCTTATATCCTTGTTTCTGTGCCCAGTTTCATCCCTGAACCCGCTAACCGGCCACCGCGTTGTTATTGGCTGGCAACAGTTACTGACGCCAGCCAATCTATTCGCTAGAATTCGCCGCCTGATTTTTAGCCAGTGTTCCGCCCCAGAATGCTCAGGAGTTTTCCAGCATGACCGCCGATGTCATTGATCGCAAAGCACGCACCGAATTCAACAAACTTCATAAACGTTTGCGCCGAAACGTTGGCAAGGCGATTGAAGACTATTGCATGATCGAAGAAGGTGACCGGATCATGGTATGCCTGTCGGGCGGCAAAGACTCCTACACCATGCTCGATATCCTGATCAGCCTGAAAAAAAGCGCCCCGGTCAACTTTGAGCTGATTGCCGTCAATATGGACCAGAAACAGCCCGGCTTCCCCGAACACGTGTTACCCGAGTATCTGGGCAAACTGGATATTCCCTACCATATTGTTGAAAAAGACACGTACAGCGTGGTCATGGATCTGGTGCCGGAAGGAAAAACCACCTGCGGCCTGTGCTCCCGCCTGCGTCGCGGCACCCTCTACGGCTTTGCTGAAAAAATTGGTGCCAATAAAATCGCCCTGGGCCATCATCGCGACGACATCATTGAAACCTTATTCCTGAACATGTTTTACGGCGGCAAACTCAAAGCCATGCCACCCAAGCTGCTCAGCGACGATAAAAAGCACGTTCTGATCCGTCCGCTGGCCTACTGCAAGGAAAAAGACATCCAGGCTTATTCGACCGCCATGGAGTTCCCAATCATCCCTTGTAACCTGTGCGGCTCCCAGGACAACATGCAGCGCCAGAACATCAAGAATATGCTGACCGAATGGGAAAGGGTACAACCAGGCCGCAGCGAGAATATCTTTGCTGCCATCTGCAATATCGCCCCCTCCCAGCTCGGCGATCTCAATCTGTTTGATTTTGTCAATTTGCAACAACAACAAGACCAGACGCACCTGGCCACCCGGCTCGATATCGTCACCATCGATTAAAGGCGCGTCCGGCCCCTGGGCAGCTCCTCACCAGACAGCGCACCCAACCTTCAAGGGAGAACCATGGATACCAATATCATCACCCCTGAGGGGTATGCAGAACTGGAGCAGGAGCTGGATTATCTCTGGCGAACTGAACGCCCGGAAGTCACCAAAAAAGTGACCTGGGCAGCGAGTCTGGGCGACCGTTCTGAAAATGCCGACTATCAGTACAACAAAAAACGGCTGCGAGAGATTGACCGCCGGGTGCGCTATCTTAGAAAACGGCTGGACGCTGTACGGGTCAGCGAATACCACCCCAGTCAGGAAGGCAAGGCCTATTTTGGTGCCTGGGTTACCCTGATGGACGAAGAGGATAACACCTTGCTTTTCCGTATCGTTGGCCCGGATGAAATCTACGGCAAAAAGCATTATGCCTCTGTTAATGCGCCGGTTGTCAGAGCGTGTCTGGGGAAGTCAGTCGGTGATGATGTGTTCATCAAAACAGAAGAAGCAACCCGGGAATGGGAAATCACCGCCATTCGTTACGATACCCCGTTATAACAAGAGACGAGGTTGGCCGCTGTTCTGATCCAGAAACCGGCTGGAAGCTGGAATCCGTGATTTACACCACAATGGCCTGATGAATCATATGATGGATCATGGCTTTGAGTTTCGCCGGGCGTACCGGCTTGTTCATCAAACGATAGCCCAGCTCCCGCACTTCCTGTTTCAGCACATTGGTGTAATTGGCCGTAATCATCAGCACCGGCGCATCCAGCCCCAGATCGGTACGCATCTGCCGAACCACATCCAGCCCGGTGACGCCATTGTCGAGATGATAATCGGCGAGAATCAAATCAATACCGGCATCCAGCTCTGGTTGTTGCACCAACAGTTCTTCGTAGCTACGCGCGGTGATCACCTCAAAACCCCAGCCACTGAGCAACACCGCCATGGCCTGACAGATCGATGCTTCATTATCAATCACCAGCGCCCGGCGTCCCCGAAATTGCTGATTGCCCAACAAGGCCAATCCCGGTGTGGTTGCCTTGCGGGACAGCTGGCGGCGACCATAAGGCACCAATACCGAAAAACAGGAGCCAAAGCCAAGTCGGGACTGCACCTTGATCGGATGCCCCAGAATACCGGACATTTTATCCACGATCGCCAACCCCAAACCCAGACCCTTGTCCCGCGCCGTGTCTTTCTGGCTGCCGCGATTAAACTCAAGGAATATCTCCTCCAGCTTGTCTTCGGCAATCCCCACACCGGAATCCCAGACCTGTATTTCCAGCCCTTGTGGACGACGGCGACAACCGAGAGAAATCTTGCCCTCACGGGTATAACGCACGGAATTGGTCAGGAAGTTACGCAGAATACGGGCTAACAACTGTGAGTCGGTCAGGATCACCGCCGAAGTGGCGACAAACTCAAACGCCAGCCCGGAATCCGCTGCCAGCGTACGATATTCATTGGCCAGATTCCCCAACAGGTCCCCGGCACTGAAAGCCGTAATATCGGGTTTGACGACCCCGGCATCCAGCTTGGAAATATCCACCAGCGCCGCCAGCAGACTTTCGACATCTTCGAGTGAATAATTCAGCGAAAACACCAGTTGCCGGGTACGCTCATCCAGATTGTGTTCCATCAAGGAAGCACAAAACAGCCGCGCAGCATTCATCGGCTGCAACAGGTCATGGCTGGCCGCGGCGAGGAATTTGGTTTTGCTGTGGTTGGCTTTTTCGGCTTCCTGCTTGGCATCCCGCAAGCGATGCTCCATTTGCACCCGCTCTTCGATTTCCTGCAGCAGCTGGCCATTCAGCTCCGTCAGCTCCTTGGTGCGGTCTTCGACCCGTTGCTCCAGATGTTGATAGGCCTGGGTCAGTGCCTCGGAAGTCCGGCGGATTTCAGTAATATCCTGAATCAGCACATAAAACCCCTGCACCTCTCCCTGACTGTCGATTTCCGGCACATAGTTTTTGACCACATGGCGGATTTCACCATCCGGAGCGGGATCGGTGATTTCAAAATTCACACTGCGCCCACTGAGCGCCCGTTCGATATAAGGCCGCAAGCGCCGCATCTGCTCCGGCTGGATAATCTCTTCCATGCGGCGGCCGAGGATATCTTCGCGCTCATAACCGTACCAGGTTTCATAGGCACGGTTGGAAAACATAATACTGAGGTTCTTGTCGACATACCCAATCAGCGCCGGCACGGTATCGGTGATGACCCGGATACGTTGTTCACTCTCGGCCAAGGCTCTTACCGCCCGGCTGCGTTCGGTGATATCAGTATAGGTATTGACGAACTCACCATCGGGCATCGGATGGGTACGGATTTCCAGCACCCGGCCATCCGACAACACCTGCTCCAGCTGCAGGCAAGGCCTGCCCTGCCCGTCTTTTGACAAGGGGTTGAGGTCATCCACTTCGGTCAGCTGCATCATGCCAGAGAAACTGAAGCCGGACTCCAGCACCGCCTTGCTTAACCCGGTCAGTTCGGCAAAGCGGTGATTCCAGGTTTCCAGGTGCTGGGCCTGATTGACCAGCACCACCCCCTGCGAAAGGTTATCGAGGGTATTTTGCAGGGTACGGGACTTGGTCGCCAACGCCCGTTCGCGCAACGCCCGTTCATTTTCGATCAGCGCGCTGATGTCCTTGTACAACACCACCAGACCGCCATCCCGTGTCGGCCGTTCACTGACATGCACCCAGGCACCGCTACGCATATGGAAGACCTTGCCATCCCCCGGCAAGGCACCATAACCGGTGCTGACCGCTTCACCATAATAACGGTCAATCAAGCGGTAGTGCTGCGACAGTTTATGGATCTGCTGCTGTTCCATACCGGGGGAAATTTCAATACCGGAGCATTGCCAGAACTGGTTGAAACGGGAGTTAGCCAGCACCAGCTTGCGGTCGGCATCGTACAGCACAAAGGCATCGGAAATGCTTTCAATCGCTTGTCGTAACAGATCGTGGGCATTGGTGGCGGCGGCATTGGCCCGTACCAGCTCGACGTTGGTACTTTTAAGGCTGTGCATCGCTTCATTCAGCGCCTCGGTACGTTCACGTACCTGCTCCGCCAGATAGACCGAATGCTTGAAGTTATCGTAGGCACCGTCAGAATTTTCCGGCCCGGCTTCAACCCGATGCATCAGCGCCTGATTGATTTTTTCCAGCCGCTGGTTTTTGTCTTCAAGTTCGGCCAGGCGCCGCTTGAGTTCATCGACCTCTGCACTCAATAGTCATTTCCTCCCAGTGCCACACCGGTGAACGTCTGGTTCAAATGCATGCCGTTAAACTGTTCCCCATAGGTGTTAAAACCAATCACCTTATGGTGCGCAAACATGGTGGACGCGGTCTCAAGCAAGCCAAGATGCTGCAGCTCCAGCCGCCGAAAAATACAATCATAGCCCAGGATCAACTGCGGCGTGCCGATGCGCTGGCTGATGTCGTCGAATAAACCATCCAGCTGCGCCAGCATGTCATCTGACCGTGAACACGTCAGTACAATGCCAGTATCCACCGCACAATAAAAAGACAGGCTGTTGTCCGGGTTCACTTTCTGAATGGCGCGGGGGTAATAGCGCTCACCGATTTTTACCGACAAGGGGTTCAGGGCAAATATTTGCGGATTCAAAGTCTCCAGCGGAATATTCAATACCCGGGCGTATTCCAGGGCAGCGGGTTCGGCGTTGATCTCAAATACCCGCCGTTCCAGTGGATCGGCATTGGTCACCACCAGCTTGTCATCGGTCGGCAACAGATGATGAATACTGAAGGCCTCAAAATCAAAGGCGGTATTCACCAGTAACAGAATGGCGGCGTTGGTATGGAAACGGCCGTCATAATACACATGGGTTTTGTTATGGCACATATCATCGGCCGCCGACCCTCCCAGCAAGGGAATACTGCCGAGGTGTGCGTTCAGCAAACGCAGCAAGCGCTCTTCTTCTACCGACAGTCCGTCCAGCAAGGTCAAGGCAAAGGTATTACCCTTGATGGGCGCAACCTGCTGCTCACGGCAGTGGTCGAGCATCTGGTGAATCAGCCCCTGGGCATCAGCAAAGCTGAAGCGGGCCAGATCGGACATCAGGGCCGACTGGATCGCAAACGATGAAGCCGGAAATCCAATCGCGGTAATACTGCCGCTGCAATACCCCAGCGGCGAGATTTCTCCGGCGGTGGTACAGCCCACCAGGTTAACACCGGAAAAACACTCGCCCAGCGCCTTGGCCAGGGCTTCAAAGTCAAAATCGTTGGAGCAGAAAAACACCACCTGACTCAGCTCGATACCCGCCAGTTCCTGCAATAACTCTTGCGCGGCAACCTCTGGATCCTGGCTGGCTGAACAGGCTGTTTTTATGCCATCGTACTGTTTGGGTTGTAATGCCAGCATCGTTTCCACCTTCCTGCCTCCACACCACTCAGGATATTCTTTCCATAGCGCATGAGTTTACTTAACCGCAAAGGGCAGGAACATGCTACTTCCGACCCGGTGCTTCCTCTGCTGGCACATTCGTTTGGCTGAGTTCACGACTCTGCCCCGATTCACCAGCCCTTGCCATTCAATACTGCCGGACATACTTCATCTGAAAGTACGTCATTTATAACCGTTTTGTTTATAGTCGTTTGTGTATAAGTCGTTTTTTACAGTCGTTTTTTACAGTCGTTTTATCGCCAGCGGCCACTAAACCAGCCACTAAACCAGCCACTAAACCAGCCACTAAACCAGCCACAAAAAAGGGACAGCCGTAGCCGTCCCTTGTTCCGATTTTTCAGGCAGTGCTTATCTATAAAACACTCAGAAAGTAACAACCGCGCCCAGTGCGACGGTTGTTGTATCCGCCGTAGCGGTCTCGGCTTTATCCCATTCGCCCACCAGCGTCAGATTGCTGTTGATGGAATGGAAAACGGCCAGGGTTTTGTTCTCCAGATCCAGATCAGAACCACCGTCGGTAGTGCCGCCGTCGTTCTTGCCCTTGGACACCACAAAGCGGTTATCACCGTGGGTATAGGATGCTTGCAACAAGGTGCCATCCACTTCTGCACCATCAGAGGTAACCAGATTACTCAGACCCGCCGCACCAACGCCTTCAGCGGTAAAGCCGGAAGCAGTCAGGGCCAGCCCCGCCACCTTGACATTCAGACCGTAAGACACGCCGCTGGAAGTCAGTTTGGTACCGGCTTCTTTCGATTCCTGGTTCATATAACCCACCCAGGCTTTGGCGGTAGCGCCATCAAAGTCCATATCGTAGGTTGCTTCGGCTTCGATACGGGGACGGCTTTCTTCCGATGCCGTTGAACGCTTGGCCGGGTCCATCAGACCCACAGCCAGGTTAAAGCCTCCCATGGCCGGCATGCGGTAGGTAATCTGGGAGTTCGGGAAAGGATACAGATAGCCGGTACCAATATTACCGAAAGATACGTTGTTGCCATCGTCAGTGGTGGTGATGGTCTGACCAAAGCCCAGCAACATTTCATCGCCAAAAATATTGGCGCGGTTAAACAGTGCGAAATCCTTACCCATCAGAATCTGGCCAAAATCACCATCGACTGTGGCATAGAACTGCCGCACATCAATCATGGAGTCGGTCAGATTGGAATTACCATCGTTGATGGTGACCCAGAAAGAAGAACGGCCGCCCATGGTCAGGCCATCCACCTCTTTACTGAAATTAAAACCGATCACATTGGGTAAAAAGCCCATTTTGACACGGGACTGGGATACATCATTGGTACCGTCAGCACTGCTATCACTGTTGACATAAAAGGTATTGAACAAACCATCCACAGAAAAGGTGGTCGCCTCCTGGTCGTACAGCGTGATAGCGGCAGACGCCTGTGCGCTGATAGCTACCGCCGCTGCCATTGGCAGCAACTTGAAGATTTTATTATTTTTCATTTTGTATGGCCCTGATAGTGTTGTTTTTGTCGTACAGGGTCAGGGTCCTCCGTTTTCTGCGGCGCTGTTGGCTACCGTACAGAAAAAAGATGGTTCAGGCCGGTCAGGCCCGAACCATCTTAAACAGGAACACTCTGAAGCGGTGCAGGACTCTCGCCCTGAACAACGTTGGCCACTATCCGTTGTCTGTATCGTTACCGCTATCATCCCTTTAACGACAATCACGCCCTCTTTGGTTGCACTTCATTGGTGCACAGAAATCCCGATTCTAAAGTCGCGACACCTAAAACCTTAGTATTAGAAATACGCCGCGCCGCGACCCAGCCCATAGGCAATGGTGCCCTCGTTCCACACCATATGCCCCACGCCATATAAGGCTTTAGTAGGTCATTATCAGGCCCCAAAGAAGCATTGAGCCTGTCGCCCTGCTGCCTAGGATGGGGGGATTGTCATAAAAATAATAATCGAGGAATTCTTATGCGACCCTGGTACGCACACGTTCTGTTGTGGGCCTGCTTGTGCAGTCTCGCCAGCTGGCCAGCCACCAGCACGGCCAATGAACCAGTGGATCATTCGGCAGCACCAACCGCCATCCATGATTTGATCCAGCAGCTGTTTCCCAAAGCCACCCGTATTGAAGCCAAACAGCAAGACTACCCGGTTTACCCGGTCTATCAGCTGAATGAACTGTTGGGTTACGCCTACGAATCTGCCGACCTTGTTGATTTGCCAGGTTTTTCCGGCCGACCGATCCGGTTGTTGATCGGCCTGGGTGCCACCGGGCAATTCACCGGCATCCATATCCTCGAACATCACGAACCGGTTTTTCTACACGGTCTGGGACAGGAGCCGCTGTTCCGGTTTATCAACCAGTACGAAGGCCGTTCACTGACAGAGCATATCGTTATCGACAGCAACAAGGCCGGTGGTAATGCCACCGACGGCGTGGTCTATTTTGATGGCGTCTCCAAAGCCACGGTATCGGTCATTATCGTCAACGATACGGTGTTATCGTCGGCGCTCAAGGTCGCCCGGCACAAGCTGGAAGGTTTTGCCCAGGCTGCGGCCACCCAGCCGATCATGGACAAATATGAACCACTGAACTGGCAAGAAATGCTCGACCGGGGCTACATCGGCTATTGGCGTCTGGATCAGGCAGATGCCGAACGGGCATTAGGTACCGACCTTGGCAGCTACCCTTCCCTGAGTGATGCGGAAGAAGACGAAGCCTTTACCGAACTCTGGTACGCCTATATCAACGCCCCCTCTGTTGGCCGCAACCTGCTGGGTGATGAAGGTTTTGCCCAGCTGCAGGCATCTCTCAAGCCGGGCCAACAAGTGCTGGCGGTTATGTCACGAGGACTGTTTACCCATGTACCGGCTGATTTCCGCCCCGGCACCGTACCCGGCCGCCTGGCGCTCCAGCAAAGCCAGTTGGCGGTCGAAATGCGTGATATGGACGCGCTCGATCGCAATATCCAGCTGGTCGCCGATGGCATTCCATCCTTTACCCAGGCCAACCTGTTTCAGGTCGGTGGCAACGCCGGTTTTAACCCCGGAGCCGAATCCGCCCTGATACTGAACATGGAGATGCCCCGCAACCACCTGATCACCGACCGGGCACATTTTGAGATTCCGGTAACCTTGCCTGCCGAACTGTTTGAGCAGGTTGAAATAGAAACCACCACCCGGGCACCACTCTGGGTCGGCCTGTGGAAAGATCGCTGGCTGTCAATCACGCTGCTGACCATCAGCCTGATTCTGCTAACCATCCTGTTCAGCTGGCAGCGGTATTTCACCCGTTTCCCCCGTGCGATGCATGTTTTTCGCTGGGGTTTTCTGGTGTATACCGTCGCCTATCTCGGTTTTTATGCCCAGGGGCAGCTGTCAGTCGTCAATATCTATACCCTGCTGCTGAACCTGTACGACGGCTTTAACCTTGGTATCTTCCTGCTCGACCCGGTGATTTTTATTCTGTGGAGCTACACCTTTGTCAGTCTGTTTATCTGGGGACGCGGGCTGTTCTGTGGCTGGCTTTGCCCCTTTGGGGCCTTGCAGGAAATGGCCTCAGCACTGGCCAAACGGCTGGGCATTCGTCAACGGCGTATCCCTGAACCCCTGCACCGCAAGCTGATTCTGATCAAGTACCCGATTCTGGCCGGACTGGTCGCAACCGCGTTTTATTCCCTGACGCTGGCGGAACAACTGGCTGAAGTTGAACCCTTCAAAACCAGTATCACCCTCTATTTTTATCGCGCCTGGCCCTTTGTGCTGTACGCCGTCGCCTTGCTGGTGGCCAGTATGTTTGTGCACAAATTCTACTGCCGTTATATGTGCCCACTCGGTGCCGGTCTGGCCATTATTGGCAAACTGCGCCGCCTGAACATGCTCGACCGTGTGGATATGTGTGGCACGCCGTGCCAGCTGTGTAAACGCCGTTGCGAAATCAACGCCATTCGCAAGGATGGAGAAATCGACTACGACGAGTGCATCCAATGCCTGGAATGCGTCGTGATTCTGCGCGACGACACCCAGTGTGTAGACAGCATCAGTGCGCGAAAAAAGGAGCAGCGGCAAGCCAAGGCCAGGTTACTGGCAACCGATGCGGCACAATAACAACATCAGCAAGCACAACCTGTTGCGACCAGAATGATCGCAACAGGTTACGCACACCAAGGACAGCACGTGCAAGGACAGCCTGGCCAGTTACAGTAACCAGAACACTTCGCCGTCATAATGATAGCTCTGGCATTCACTGCTGATGACATTACCGTTGTAACTGATGTTGGCGGTGGAGTCGCTGACGCCCGTAAAACGATTGTCAGACAGATTGATTTGCGCGGTCAGGGTATTGTCTATGGTGAAGAGTTCGTTCATATACACACGATAATCGGCACTGAGCTGGATAAGATTGCCAGACTGGCTGACAGACTGGGGGTCCGGCATTTGCCAGTAACCCCAGTGGTCACCGACAAAATGGCCAGCATCCAGCTCAATGACAAAAGGGGCGTAATCGTAACCGAGACTCATCGGGTGACTGTCGTCATCACAGTCCGTGATCATAATGTCTGAGAACACCAGAGCCAGATGCTCGGTACTGCTCATATCCAACAGGTGACGGCTGACATCAGACAGCGTCAGCTGATAGTCAACCTGGCCTTCGTCATAGCTATCATCGTCTTCATCCTCGTAAGTCACATTGGGATAAATGGCAATACGGTATGTCAAGCCAGCACTGACCGGAAATATAATCACCTGATTACCACTCCACTCAAATGACAAGTCACCTGCTGGTTGAGCGTTATATTCCACCACCTCAAGTGCTATATCGCCAGAACTGCCTTGTAGAAACTCACTATGCAGGATCACACTGATATAACCGCTGGCCGGGGCGGTATAAAGATAGTAATGATGGTCCGGTTCATCGTAGTCAATTTCTTCATCATAAATGATCGAAGCGTGTACCAGGGTATTATGTGCAAGCTCCGTATTCTCACCATCGTAACTGGCTCTGCTCAAGGTCGGGTTGGTATCTTCCAGCAGCGGGGTGATACCGGAAGAATCGCCACCATCACCGCTTGAGCCACCACTACTGCCAGTGCCAGAAGAACCGCCACAAGCGCTGAGCAGCAAAGAAAAAACAACAGCCGTAAACCGTAGACGTGCTTTCATACAACAGACTCCTTATCAGGGTATTTCTGTTGTCAACGCAGTCGCTCAACATTGGTTGACACTTGTTGGCTCTAACATACCTATCCAGAAGTCTCTTTGTGATGGAGTCGACAATATTCTATATTGGACAATCGTACCCGTGCAGGACAGTGGTGAGGACAGTGGTGGCCGCCGCTGTTGCCACAGTCTGTCTCTTTGGCGGGTAATTAACTGTCAGACGTTCTGGAAAATAATGTCAATAGCCACTGCGCAACAGCAAGAATCTACCGCCCGACTAACCCCTTGGCACTAGATACCTAACGCTATCGTAGCCTTTACCTCAGGTAAGGAACCGGTTTACTGTCTTCCATTATTACAAGAATAATGACGCACTCTGCGCATACGCTTCGGGACCCTCTATTTATGTCTGATTCCATTTCCAATCTGAGAAAGTTTGTTGCCCCGGAGATTATCTTTGGCGTCGGAGCCCGCAAAACCGTAGGTAACTTCGCCCGGAATTTTGGCGCCCAGCGGGTATTGATCGTCACCGACCCCGGTGTAATCGCCTCCGGGTGGGTCGCCGATGTACAAAACAGCCTGCAGGAAATGGACATTGATTACCGGGTTTTCTCCGCCGTCAGTCCCAACCCCAGAACCGAAGAAGTCATGGCCGGAGCCGCCTTCTATAATGAAGAAGGCTGCAACCTGATTGTTGCCGTGGGCGGCGGCAGCCCGATGGACTGCGCCAAGGGCATTGGCATAGTCTCGGTCAACCGCCAGCATATTCTCACTTTTGAAGGAGTCGACCGCATTCATTCGCCGATTCCGCCGCTGATTTTTATTCCGACCACCGCAGGCACTTCGGCAGACGTTTCCCAGTTTGCCATTATTTCCGACCAGAACAGCCGCATGAAAATCTCCATCATCAGCAAGGCAGTGGTACCGGATGTTTCCCTCATCGACCCGGAAACCACGCTGACGATGACGCCCTTTTTAACCGCCTGCACTGGCATCGACGCCATGGTGCATGCCATCGAAGCATTTGTATCCACCGCCAGCGGCCCACTCACCGATACGAATGCCCTGGAAGCCATCCGCCTGGTGGCCGGCAACCTGCCCGCGCTGGTCGACAACCCTACCGATATTGCCCTGCGCGAACAGCTGATGCTGGCGTCACTCAAAGCCGGGCTGGCGTTTTCCAACGCCATTCTGGGGGCCGTACATGCCATGTCCCACAGCCTCGGCGGTTATCTCGATTTACCGCATGGTCTCTGCAACGCCATTCTGGTCGAACGAGTAATAGACTATAACTACAGCCATGCAGAAGATCGCTTCCGGGTGATTGCCGAAACCCTGGGTATCCAGACCAAAGGCCGGACCAGTACCGAAATACGCCGCCAGTTGGTCGACAACATCAGCCAGCTCAAGGCCAGAGTGGGTCTGACCCAGAACCTGGGGCAATCCGGCGTGCGGTTGGCCGATATTCCGGAACTGTCTGGCAAAGCACTGACCGACCCCTGCATTCTGACCAACCCCAGAAAATCCAGCAAACGAGATGTAGAGGTGGTCTATGAGGAAGCGTTATGACCCAGCCTCTGACGTGAACAACGAGCCGCAAAACAGCAACGAGCACAATGCAGAAGACCAGGCCCTGGTACAAAACCTGATTGGCCTTGGAGCCTTCTCGGCGCGCAAAAGCTACTACCCGGAATTGCTGCAAAAGATTGATGAGCTGGAAAGCGAAAAAGAACGCTATCAATGGCTGTTCGAAAACGCCCTGCACGGCATCTTCCAGGCCAGAGCCAGTGGCGGTATCAGTGGTGCCAACCCGGCCATCGCCCGTATGTGTGGCTATCGGGATGCCACCGAATTCCGCTACTCCGTCACCTCCTTGCGCCACGACCTGTTCCACGATCCGCAAGACCTGGACACACTGATGCAACAGGTAAATCAGCTCGGTCGCCAGCAATCATTCGAAACCCGCTTCAAGCGCAAACTGGGCATGGAACCAGTCGCGGTGTCGATCAACGTGCTGCTGAAAGACCCGCAACAGGGCCTGATCGAAGTCTTCGTGCATGATATTACCGAACGCAAACGCGCCCAAGCCGCCATGGCCCGTATCAATAACGAACTGGAACAGCGTGTCGAAGTCCGCACCCGGGAACTACAGGCCGCCAAGCAGGAAGCCGAAGCCGCCAACGCCAGCAAAGACAAATACCTTGCCGCCGCCAGCCACGACCTGTTGCAGCCAATGAACGCCGCCCGCCTGCTGGTTGCCACATTGCAAGAACGCACACTGGATAACGACAACCGGGTTCTGGTTGAACGTATTCACACCGCCCTGACCGGTGCCGAAGAACTGCTGGCTGACCTGCTGGATATTTCCCGCCTCGATGCCAATGCCGTAACCCCCGATCATGAAGAGTTTGCCGTCAACGACCTGCTCAAAACCCTGTACAGCGAATTCCAGACCCAGGCCCATCAGGCCAATCTCGAATTGCATATGGTACCCAGCAGCCTGCGTATCCGCAGCGACCCGCGCTTGTTGATGCGCATCCTGCGCAACTTCGTCAGTAATGCCATTCGCTATACCCCCACCGGGCGGGTACTGATAGGTTGCCGCCGCCGTGGCGACCAGCTGCAACTGATGATTTGTGACTCCGGGCCGGGGATTGCCGAACACCAGCGTACAGAGATTTTTCGGGAATTCCGCCAGCTCGACAACGCCAACCAGGGGCGCAGCAAAGGCGTTGGCCTCGGCCTCGCCATTGTTGAACGTATCGCCCGAATGATGGATCACCCGGTGGCCATTCATTCACGGGTTGGGATTGGCAGCTGTTTCTCCGTCACCGTGCCACAGGCAAGTGCTGATGACCCACAAGGCCGCCACTCCGCCAATCGTGCCGACACCGTGCCGGAAGGTCTGGCCGCCAGTGCTCGTCTTAATCGGGTGCGGGTACTGGTGATCGATAACGAGGAAACCATTCGTCTCAGTATGAAAAGCCTGTTGCAGGCCTGGGGGTGTAACGTGATTACCGCCAGTAATGGCGAAGTCGCCCAGGATGCCTGGCACAACTTCTGTCCGGATATTGTACTGGCGGACTATCATCTGGATCACGATGAAACCGGCACCGGCGTGATACGTACTCTGGCAGCCGCCGACAGCAACGTTATGGCAACTCCCCTGATCGTTATTACCGCTGACCGCAGCGATACCGTGCGTCAGGAAATCACCCGACTGGGAGCCACCCGTCTGAACAAGCCAGTCAAACCGGCCAAGCTCCGCGCCCTGATGGCCTATTTACTGGAACAATAACCCGAAAAACCCGTAAACCCGGAGCAAACACGTCAGGCCCCCTGTCTGGCGTGCCTTACGAACCAGCCAGATATTGCCCCAGTGCCGTCTGGATGCCCGTTGTCAGCGTTGCCAGATCGTCATTGTTCATCACAAATGGCGGCATCACATAAACACAATCGGCAAACGGCCGCACCCAGATCCCTTGCGCTACACACAAGGGCTGCAGTTCTGCCACATTGGCCGACTGCTCCAGCTGCACCACACCAATCGCTCCAAGCACCCGGACATCACGAATACCGGCCTGGCCTCGCAACGGCGACAAGCCCTGCTCCAACTGCTGTTCGATACGCTGTACCTGAGCCTGCCAATCCGAATCCAGCAACAAGTCGATACTTTCACAAGCCACCCGGCATGCCAGCGGATTCCCCATAAAGGTCGGGCCGTGCATAAAACAGCCAGCTTCTCCCTGGCTGATGGTAGTGGCAATTTCGGTGGTTGCCAGTGTGGCAGACAGCGTCATATAACCACCGGTCAATGCCTTGCCCACACACAGGATATCTGGCGAAATAGCGGCATGTTCACAGGCAAACAGCTTGCCGGTACGGCCAAACCCCGTGGCGATTTCATCGGCAATCAACAGCACATCAAACTCATCACACAAACGTCGGGCGGCGCGCAAATAGTCGGGATGATAAAAACGCATCCCTCCTGCCCCCTGCACAACAGGCTCCAGAATCAGCGCGGCCAGTTCCTGGTGACAGCTCTCCAGCTTCTGGCGCAACCCGGCAATGTCCGCCGCCAGTACCGATGCATCTTGCGGCTGGTCAGCCTTGGGGTAAACAGCCTGCGGTTCAGGGACAAAGTGCTGGGCCGTCAGGACTCCGGCAAACAGATGGTGCATTCCCCGGCGTGGGTCACACACCGACATCGCCCCCATGGTATCGCCATGATAACCACGCTCCAGCGCCAGCAGTCGTTGCTTGGCCGGTTTTCCCCGCGCCTGCTGGTACTGGATGGCCATTTTCATGGCCACTTCAACCGCCACCGAGCCGGAATCGGCCAGAAAGACCTTGTCCAGCCCCGCTGGTGTCAGGGCCACCAGCCGCCGCCCCAGCTCAATCGCCGGGCCATGGGTCAGACCGCCAAACATCACATGGGACATGTTCTCCAGCTGCTCGGTGGCAGCCTGATTCAGACGCGGGTGATTGTAACCATGTACCGCACACCACCAGGAGGCCATGCCATCGATCAGCTCGCGACCATCGCTCAGGCGTAACCGTACACCACTGGCAGAAGCCACCTGCCATACCGGAGCCGGGGTGGTCATCGAACTGTAGGGGTGCCATAAATGCTGGTGGTCAAATTCGCTATCGCTTAACGCCGGGTTTGACCAGGGTTTGGCGCTGGAGTGGTCATGGCCTGTCATCATCTGCTCTCACTGAAATCAATGGCAGAAAGGTTAACGGATTTCAGCCATTAACTCCGCTACAACCCGATAACAGATCGATTCAACGGCGTGATTTCCTCTTTTGAGCTAAACAGTCGGAGCCAGCCTCACCATTAGTAAACCAAACCGGGCTGACCGTATTGACCTGTTCTGTCACCGTCTTATTGTCAAGCAACCCAGTACTGCCTTTTAATCGCCACCTGACCGCCACCTCATCAACAGGTTAATCCGCTCCCATGCCCAATTCCTGCTCCACGCCCTGGCAACGTCGTCTGAATCACGCCAGTCAACAGCGCCGCCAACTCGACCAATGGCGTCAGCGTTCAACCCTCAATAGCCAGCAAGGGCCAGTGGTTCAACGCAATGGGCAGCCGCTGATCAATTTTTGCAGCAATGATTATCTTGGGCTGGCGATGGGTGGTGCCAACGCCCTGGCGCAAAGCGCCCAGCGCTGGGGCCTGGGAAGCGGCTCGTCACATCTGGTATGTGGCCATTCCAGCGCCCACGACGAACTGGAACGAGCGCTGGCCAGGCACACTGGCTATCCGGCCGCGCTGCTGTTTTCCACCGGCTATATGGCCAATGTCGGCTGCATCAATGCCCTGACCCAACGCGGCGACCTGATTCTGCAAGACAAGCTGAACCATGCTTCACTGATCGATGGGGCGTTACTCAGCCGCGCCGACTTTCTGCGTTACCGCCATCTGGATTACGATCAGCTGCAACAACGGCTGATACAGCGCCAACCGCTGATGCAACAGCCGCAACAGCCGCAACAAGCGCAACAAGCGCAACAAGCGCAACAAGCGCAACAAGCGCAACAAGCGCAACAAGAGATAGCAAAACAACCACTGACACTGGTGGTCAGCGACAGTATTTTCAGCATGGATGGCGACCTCGCCGATGTCGCCCGGCTCAGCCAGATTTGCCAGCAGCAACAGGCCTTGTTGATGGTTGATGACGCTCACGGACTGGGGATTATTGGCAAACAAGGTACCGGGGTGCGTTCGGCCTTTGATCTCAGCAGCGAACAACTGCCGGTGTACATAGGCACATTGGGTAAAGCTCTTGGCGGCTTTGGTGCCTTTGTCGCCGGTGATCAGGCACTGATCGATTATCTGGTGCAGTTTGCTCGCCCCTATATTTACACGACCGCGTTACCGCCAGCGGTGGCCGAAGCCATGCTGTCGAACCTCGAACGCCTGCAAGACGATAGCTTGCGACACACATTACACCAGCATATTGGCTATTTTCGCCAACGTGCCAGCCAGCTCGGGCTTGCCCTGATGCCGTCAGAATCCCCGATTCAACCCTTGATGATTGGCGACGAAGCCAGCGCCATGGCCATCAGTACCGAACTGCAGCAGCGTGGCCTATGGGTAACAGCCATTCGACCACCGACCGTTCCCAATGGCAGCAGCCGTCTACGTATCACCCTGACCGCAGCCCATACCACCGCCCAGATTGACCAGTTACTGACAGCACTGGATGAGCTGATACCAGAGTCGCTGCGCCTCCCCGCAGCCGACATCCGGTCATCAGACCCACAGGGAGAGACATTGTGAACCCGGCTGATATCTGGCAACCACTGGCCGCCGCCCCCCATTCACAATCCAGTGCGGATACCAGCCCCGTGTGGTACTGGCTCCCCGGCTGGG
Source organism: Oceanobacter sp. 4_MG-2023 (assembly GCF_030689165.1). Lineage (NCBI taxonomy): Bacteria > Pseudomonadati > Pseudomonadota > Gammaproteobacteria > Oceanospirillales > Oceanospirillaceae > Oceanobacter > Oceanobacter sp. 4_MG-2023. The sequence goes on from NZ_JAUYVV010000005.1 coordinate 78,672, forward strand.
GATTCAAAGCCACCGTATTTGAGCCATTACTGAGTCGGTTGCCCGGTGTGCACCTGGGCCTCGACTATCCGGTGTTTTATCAACAGCTGACCCGGTTCAACAGCACACCGGTATGCAGCGATGCCACTCGCCTGCTGCAACAATCCGCGACGGCCGATGCGATCTGGGTCGGCTGGTCGTTGGGCGGCGCGCTGGCCCATGCCGCGTTAAGCCAACCGCAGGCCCAGCAAACCAAACCGGCCATCAGCGCACGGGCATTGTGCACCATGGCCACGGGCCATCATTTCTTGAGCCAGCCAACAGCCCCGCAGCAGGGTATGGATGCCGCGGCCTTTACCGGCTTCCGCAACAGCCTTGAGCGCTTCCCGGCCAAAACCCTGAAACGCTTCCTGGCGTTATGTTGCCAGGGAGCGGAGCAAGCGCGCAGTAATATGACCACCCTTGCCAACGCCCAACTGGACAGCACCCAGGCCGCACTGCTCGCCACCTCGCTGGACTGGTTAACCCAATATCAGCTGGACGATGCACAGCTCGACAAGCAGCAGCCCGGCATGCCCCGACTGGCCTGTTACAGCCAGCAGGATGCCTTACGCCCAGCCGGATTAACCTCCAGCCACGGCTTGCTGGCGGAGGCCGGCCAGAGCCACGCACTGCTGGTGGAAGAAACGACGATTCCTTCCCTGCAAGACGCCCTGCTCCAACTGCTTGATCACAGCGCTGGAACACCACAATGAAGCCACCCCTGATGCGTAATAAACGCCAGGTCAGCCAGCAGTTCAGCCGCGCCGCCAACAGCTATGACCAGGCCGCCACGGTGCAGCAATGGGCACAACAGCAATTAATGCACTACCTGCAACAACAGCAACCGGAAGGCCTGCACGGACACTGGCTTGATATCGGTTGTGGTACCGGTACCGCCTTCGAGCCGCTGTCGACTCTGGGGGCCGAGCATATTACCGCGATCGATATGGCCGCAGGCATGCTGACGGTTGCCCGCCAGCGGCCGCTTTACCCCCATGCCGCGGCCACTGGTGAGCTGACTTCCCGCACCCTGCTACTGGCCGATGCAGACCAACTCCCGCTGCCTGACGGCCGTTACCGGAATACCGTCACGAATGCCAGCACCGACGCAAGCCAGCAGCCCCCTTGTGGTGCCATTTCCAGCCTGATGCTGCAATGGAGCGAACACCCGCAACAGACCCTGACCGAGTGGTATCGGGTACTGGCACCGGGGGCCACGCTGGCCATCGCCACACTGTTACCCGGCACCCACGCCGAAATTGCCGCCACCTGGCAACACATTGATCATTTCCGCCATATCAATCACTTTACCAGTGACACAGAGCTGGCCAGGGCGCTATTACAGGCCGGTTTTATTATTCAGCAACAACGCCAGAGCTGTTATCAGGAGCATTACCCGGACACTCTCAGCCTGTTAAAAGCGTTAAAAGCCATTGGTGCCACCAACGTCAACAGTGACCGTCGCCCTGGTCTGGGCGGTCGCCAGCTCATTCGCTTGTTTGACCAGTACTACCCCAAAGCGGCCAACGGCCAGTGTCCCCTGAGTTACCAACTGGGCTGGATACTGGCCACCAAACCCGATCACGGATAACCCCATGACCCATACGACTCCCCCTTCCGCCACCGGGCCAGCCCTGCCTCCGCGCCGCCTTTTTATTACCGGCACCGACACCGATGTGGGTAAAACGCTGGTATCTGCCGCCTTGCTGGCTGCCGCGACCAGAGCCGGTTATCGCACTTTTGGGCTGAAACCCGTTGCCGCGGGATGCACATGGATGGCCAGCCCGGACCAACCGCAGCAACCACAATGGTGTAATGACGATGCGCTGCTGTTACAGCGTTTCAGTAGCGTCGAGCAGCCCTATACCAGTCATAACCCGGTTGCCTTCCAGGCTGCCATAGCCCCTCATATTGCTGCCCGCCAGGAACAGCGGCCACTACATCTGGATCAGCTGACCCAGGTCTGTATAAACTCTCTCGACAATGCCGGAGCCAATTTTGAATTGATCGAAGGTGCCGGGGGTTGGCTGGTGCCGATCAACACCAGCCATTCACTCGCAGATCTCGCCGTTGCCATCGACCGCAGCGCTGACCGTCAGCCACTGGAAGTGATTCTGGTGGTGGGTTTACGGCTGGGTTGTATCAACCATGCCTTACTCAGTGTTGAAGCCATTCGCGCCCGGGGCCTGACGCTCACAGGCTGGATAGCCAACAGCCTGAATCCCTCCATGGTGGTGGAGCAGGATAATCTCGACTATCTAACCGAGGTACTGAGCCAGCAACGTATCCCCTTGCTGGACCATGTGCCTTACCAGAGCACTCTGGCCAGTCCAGATGATCTTTCAATCCAGCAGGCTGTCGATACCAAAGCCGAAGCCGCAATGATGGCCAGCCAGTCACTGGCTGCCATGTTCCGGGAATAACCACCAGCCTGCTACACAAGACCGGCGTCCGGCATCATCGCCCCCTGGATCAGGTGATGCCGCCAACGCAATGCCGTGAAAGTCAACAAATGTAAAAGATCTCACAAATCGGTCGGATTCTTGCCAGCATGCTGACCATCCAACACTATGTTGTCGTATATTAGCCACATAATACGGGTGTAATAGCTACTTGGCCTGACTAACAGCCTGACCAATAGCCTGGCTGATAGCCTGAGCAGTTCTGCCATCCAAAGACAGAATCGACGGCTTAATCCCTATAACAATTCCCAATAGCAACCAATAGAAGGACTCTTGATGAATATCATTAGCAAACAACTTATGGCCATCTCTCTTGCCTCTGCCTGTACTTTCAGTGCAGTCGCACACGGCAACGACGAAGTTGAAGACGCCATTGAATACCGCCAGGCAGTATTCCACCTGGTCGCTGCGCATTTTGGTCAAATGGGTGACATGATCAAAGGCAAAAAAGACTTTGACGCCGTGGAATTCCAATACCGCGCCAACAGCCTGGATGCACTGTCAAAAATGCCGATGGAAGGTTTTACCGTACCTGGCTCAGATAAAGGCGATACCAAAGCCAAACCGGCAGTCTGGGAAAAACCGGCACTGTTCGAAGAAAAAATGACCAAGTTCCAGAAAGACTCAAGCGCATTGGCAAAAGCAGCACAATCCGGCGACATGGACACTATCAAGCCTGTCTTTATGGAAGCAGCCAAAAACTGCAAAAGCTGCCACACCGACTTTAAAAACCGCTAGTAGCTGATTCCGGGCCTGACCACGTCAGGCCGGTATGACTCAACCCGCCGACATGGCCAAACCCTGTGTCGTCGGGTACTGCGGCGGGGACTGCCCTGTTACCCGCCGCTCTGTTACATCAACATCTCATCAATATCACATCAACTTTCTGTCGACTTACCAAATCCACCAGCTGCCCACAATCAGACGGTTACTCACCACCCACAACAGCAAAAATACCACCCAGGCACGCCATGCAGGTACCAGAGTCGGTGCTTCGGCTGCGCTCAAATCGTTCCGTTTGCCGGTAATCATGGCCTGCACCAGAGGCTCACCACGCCATTGATGAAACACCACCGCAGCAACATGCAAAACCACCAGCACAACAATCAGATCAAAATTCAGATGATGCCATTGGGTCAACAGTGTCGCGGTATCTGCAGAGACCATCTCAACCAGAGGTCCCTCGGTAAAAATTTCATCCGTTGCAAAGAGTCCACTGCCCCATTGCGCAGCAATCAACAGCATCAGCGCCACCACCATCAAGGCACCCAGCGGATTATGTCCGGCATGCCGTGGCATTTCCTTGCCGGTCAGCATAGTGCGGGAAAAACGGATCACAGCTTGCGGCCCCGGCACAAACTGGCTGAAACGGGCATTGGAAGAACCAAACAATCCCCACCCCAACCGCGTGATCCAGAGCGCCACCAGACACGACGCCAGGCTCATATGCCAGCCCATTTCACCCTCTTCTGCGGTCCACCAACATCCCACCAGTAACATCACCTGCAACCAGTGATACCCACGAACAAAACTGTCCCAAACCTTCATAATCACCTTTCTCCTGTCACACCCTGTACTGTATTGCCACAATGGACTGCGGTCAGTTGTACTATCATGTTATGAAATACCGGCTCTTGCACAACACAAGAGCGCTGATTGCTATCTTGATTTGACAGATTTATCCATAATCATGGCCCTGCTGTTGCCCATAACCTGTCAATGACTGGCATAATAAACCTTATGCATGTTGAATGCTGATCGGCAATACAGGCGATCTGGCAACATGCTGATATTTTAAATGTACTGATCAAGGTTACGACATGAGGATTTTCATGAGAACAATCGTCTCGGCAAGCTGCCTTTTACTGCTGACTGCCTGTAGCCATCAATCATATATTCCGTTTACCCAAGAGTTACGTTACAGCGAAGGCTTTAATAACGCCGACCTGCAACAACTGCAGTATTATGTTTGTCCGCCCTTCCGGGCCGAACGCCAGTTCAGAATGGTTGAAAAAAACATATCCAGCGGCAAACTGATTCGTCGTCAAGGACAACTGGTGCATGAAGTGGTAGTACCATCCTGGACCCCCGGCGTTGCTGTTCAGGTCGACGAGAACTTTATGGCGGTCAGCTTTGAAGAAGGTACAGCCCTTACCTTTGGTGTCGAGCAAGGTGTTGCTCAGGGAGATTACACCTCGCTGGGGCGTAATAAAGACAATCACTTCCAGGTGTATTACGACGGTGAGTGGTACTACACCGTGGATAATCAGGCCACAGAATGTGAAGGCCAGCTCTATTCGCAACCACGGTTATGGATAGACGCCGATTCCCTGAAAGAAAAGACCACCGAACGCAAGGTTCTTCAAGGCCGCCGTATCGAATAACACGTTAGAGATGGCGCTGGCTCTTGCCGTGACGATGCCTGGTTATTGTTTTACCTGAATAACCTGGCGTCGTCACCAGAACCGGCTTTTGCTTTTCTTTGGTTCTGGTTCTGGTTCTGGTTCTGGTATCAATCTTTTTATTACCGCTGGTTTTCTTTCTGCTGTTTTTTCTGTTGTTTTTTTCTGCTGGTTTTTCCCCGCTGTTACTGTTCAGCCCAGCCCGTCGGCATCAGCCCCCAATAACTGCTGATAAAACGCATCTTCCCGTTGCAATACCGTCGCCCGGTTTTTTTGCTGGCGAAAGCCATGGCCTTCTCCCTTGAACAACACATAATCGGTAATGACCGAGCGCGCTTGCAAAGCCTCAAACAACCGCCGCGTCTGCGGCGGCGGAACAACACGATCCTGCTGTCCCTGAAAAAAGATCACCGGCAGCCGAAAGTGATCCAACCGGAAAATCGGTGAACGCTGGCGATAACGCTGTGCATCCATAACCGGGTCGCCGATCAACCAATGCAGATAGCGGGATTCAAATTTGTGCGTGTGGGCATTTAACAGAGCCAGATCGCTGATTCCATACAGACTGGCACCGCCTCCGATGCCAGCCGCTGCGGCACGGTCATCCGACAAGACCCGCAACACGGTATAGCCACCGGCACTGTTGCCCCGCACCAGTATTCTGCCCGGTTGTGCCCAGCCCTGAGCCTGGGCGTACTGACAGGCCAACAGCACATCATCCACGTCTGTCAGCCCCCACTGACCGGCCAAGGCCTGTCGATAACGACGACCAAACCCACTGCTGCCACGATAATTCAGCATCAGCAGGCCATAACCACGATCACACCAAAACTGCTTTTGTGGATCAAAGCTGCTGTCCGCCATGGCCGTTGGCCCACCATGCAACTGGATAATCAAGCCCGGTTGATACGCGTTACCGGATACGTCGGTTGCAGCGGTTGGAGGGTAATACCAGCCAAACAGCGTTTGCTCCGCTGTTCCAGGAGCCGGGATCATGCACCGCTGCGGGCGCGTCAGCGTTTGCGGCATTGGGCCGATATCCAGACGGATAAGGCCTTCAGCGGTTCGATCCTCGCCAGCAACAGACAAGTCCCAGCTCACCAGTTGCGTGGGAGAATCCCAGCACTCCCGCAAGGCGTAATAACGGCCGCTGTGGGTATTCCAGCACAGGCTGTGGTAACGGGCCGTTGCCTTGTGATCCGGTGATAAGAGGGATTCAAAAACACCGCTGCGACGGTTGAGCCAACCGATGCCAGCCTCTCCTTGTTGGAAAAAGCTGGCCACCACCCCATCGGCTCCTGCCACCCAGTGACGTAACCCCAGTTGCCATTGCGCCGTTGCAAATTCAGCCGCCTGGGCATGTACCACTTTGGCGACAGGAGGTGCTGTAAGAGATGTTGCAGGAGATGCCACAGAGGGCGCACAAAGATAACGGTATAAGTTCCAATAGGACTCATCCTCGGGCTTGCCAGACAGCGCAACGTCACCAGGCTGATCCGACACCACCCACAACTCATCCCCCAGAAAACCCGGCTGGCACAAGGAAACCTCAGCCTGTTGCGGATTGGCGACCGTCTCTACCGCCAGCAAGGCACCGGCGTTGTCCAGTTCGCCCCGTTGTAACGTGGTCGACAACCAGGGCTGATGAGGGTGATTCCAGCACAGCCAGGCCAGATAACGGCCATCGGCCGCGGGCGTCGGGCTGGCATAAAAGTCCCAGCCTTCCGCCAGCAGATGCCGCTCAGCCTGTACTGACTGACCCGGCAGCGTGACCAATGCCAGCGCCACCAGACGATTGACCGGTTCTTGCGTGGTGCTCGAATGCGCCTCTTCAACCGCCAGCACCCGCTGGTGAAGCTCATCCCACACCAGGTCGCCATAGCGGCAGCCCGGCTGCACAAACAACCGCTGCGGAACCGGCACAGCCTGCAAATCCCCGGTCAGCGTAACCAGGTACAAGCCCTGATCGGCCTCATTCACAAAGATCAGCCCATTGGCAAACAAACACCAGCTGCCACCGCCATATTCATGCACCCGGCTACGGGCAGACATCCCTGCCGGGCTGACCACCACAGGAACTAACGGCTGTTCGTCCAGCGCAGCAACCAGCACCTGATTGGTGGCTGTTGCCGGATCAAACTCAAGCCAGCCCAGCCAGCTGCCGGCGCTGCGCAGTTCCGCCCATTGCTTGCCCTGGGCAGCAGCCTGTTGGGCACTGATGGCCGTCATCATCCGCGGGCAATAATATCGACAGCTGCCTGCTGGTTGCGTTTATTACGCGCCAGCAGCGGTGACGACGGCGCGACGCCAGCCGCCAACTGCTCCGCCTCGGTACGGGCGGCCACGATCTTGCCGTGGTGCGCCGACTTGCTGCAAACCGGATCGGCATTGGCGGCATCACCAGTAAGCTTGAAAGCCTGACAGCGGCAACCACCAAAATCTTTCTCTTTTTCGTCGCAGGAGCGGCACGGCTCCTTCATCCATTCATAACCCCGGAAATGGTTAAAACCGGTCGAGCGATACCAGATATCTGCCAACGCCTCATCCTTGACGTTCGGAAACTGTATGGGCAATTCACGGGCGCTGTGACACGGCAATGCCGTACCGTCCGGAGCAATGGTCAGAAAAATATTTCCCCAGCCATTCATACAGCCCTTGGGGCGTTCCTCGTAATAGTCCGGGGTGACAAAAATCAGCTTCGGGCCACGGCCATCCAGTTGATCCCGATATTGATTGGTAATGGCTTCAGCCTTGATCAGCTGTGCCTTGGTGGGCAACAAGTGCGCACGATTAATAAAAGCCCAGCCGTAATACTGGGCAATGGCCAGCTCGACAAAATCGGCCTGCAACTCGATCGACAGCTCAATGATTTTGTCGATCTGCTCAATATTGTCGCGATGGATCACAAAGTTCAGCACCATCGGGTAGCCCTGGGCTTTCACCTCCCGCGCCATGGCCAGCTTCTGGGCAAAGGCTTTCTGGCTCCCGGCGAGTTGATTGTTCAACTCTTCGGTACTGGCCTGAAAACTGACCTGGATATGATCCAGCCCGGCATCACGAAAATCCGACACCCGGCGATCATCCATCCCCAGACCCGAGGTAATCAGGTTGGTGTAATAGCCCATCTGGCGGGCTTCACGAATCAGCACTTCCAGGTCTCGCCGCAGCAACGGCTCGCCACCAGAAAAGCCCAGTTGCGCCGCTCCCATTTTGCGGCCCTGCTCAAACACACTGAGCCACTGGTCGGTGGTGAGTTCGGTGCCACTGCCACTCAGATCAAGCGGATTGGAGCAATAACTGCACTGCAACGGGCATTTATAGGTCAGCTCGGCCAGCAGCCAGAAAGGGCGGCCCGCAGCGTGGGGGTTATCCGCCGATGGCTGAATAACCGGGCTAGTCAAAGGTGATCCAGTTGTGCTCATGGGCAACTCCCAGAAATTCGATAATATCAGCGCCCAGATCACCGGCTTCCGGGAATTTCTGTTCCAGCGCCGCAATAATATCAGCCCCGGAACGGGTGCCATCCACCAGCGCCATGATTTCTCCAGCACTGCCATTCAGTTGCACCATACCTTCCGGGTACAACAGCACATGCGTTTGCTGGCTTTCTTCCCATTGCATCCGGTACAGGCGGTTCATAACCGGTATTTGCTCTGCCCTGATCATCGGTACGCCCCTTTGTGATAACGCACCGGGTTGCCCATGCCATCGGCTTCGATATTGTGATACGGCGCACGCTGGTAATCGTAAGCCATGGTCATCGCATCCAGCATGGTCCAGAGAATATCGAGTTTGAACTGCAGGATATCCAGCGCCTGCTGCTGCTGCTGCCGGGTGACAAAATGATCCAGCGTGACCCGCAAGCCATGCTCAACATCACGGCGGGCTTCGCTCAACCGCCCCCGGAAATACTGCAAGCCTTGAGCATCAATCCAGGGGTAATTCTGTGGCCAGGTATCCAGCCGCGACTGATGGATTTCCGGCGCAAACATTTCGGTCAGCGAAGAACAGGCCGCTTCTTCCCAGCTGGCCCGCCGGGCAAAATTGACATAAGCATCCACCGCAAAACGGACACCCGGCAACACCAGCTCTTGCGACAACATGGTCTCGCGATCAATACCCACCGCTTCGCCAAGCATCAACCAGGCTTCGATCCCGCCATGGGCACCGTCAAAACCATCGTGATCCAGAATCCGTTGCACCCACATGCGGCGCTCATCCCGGTCGCGACAGTTGGCCAGAATATTGGCGTCTTTCACCGGAATATTGATCTGATAATAAAAACGATTGGCGACCCAGCCACGAATTTGCGCTTCGTTGCATTCGCCGTGGTGCATCGCCTGATGATAAGGGTGGTGAATATGATAAAGCGCCCCTTTGGCACGCAGGCGTTGTTCAAATTCTTCGCGGGACCAGGGCTGCTTGTTGCTGTGTTCTGTCATGGTATGTCTCCACCTCAGGGAGGTTACTGGTTGGGGATATTGTTATTGTTCTGCGCTTCCCCTACTCACCGGCTTTTTACCGCTTGCCGGTGGATATTCTTCTTTTAATGTTCTTTTTATATGTTCTGTTGTAAATATTTTGTTTTTCTTTTGATTCACGCTCTTTTTAATCAGTGCTCTTTTTTAATCCGTGTCTTTTTAGTTCACGCTATTTTAACAGCTAACAGCAGTTAGATGTCGATTTCCATACCGTCCCAGGAAATCTCAACCCCCTGTTCCTCAACAATGGCGCGCTCGGCGGATTCTTCGTTCAGGATCGGATTGGTGTTGTTGATATGAATCAGCACTTTACGCTTGTCCGGGTACTGGGCCAGTACATCCAGCATGCCGCCGTCCCCGGACTGCGCCAGATGCCCCATCATTTGCCCGGTCGACTGACTCAGGCCCATATTGATCATTTCATCATCCGTCCACAACGTACCGTCCACCAGCAGGCAGTCGGCTTGCGCCATCCAGGGCAACAGATGATCTTCAATCACCCCCAACCCCGGAGCATAAAACAGCTTGCCGCCGGTGAGAGTATCCTCAATAAACACCCCGATATTATCCCCCGGCATCGGATTACCACGGCGGGGAGAATACGGCGGAGCATTACTATCAAGCGGCATGGCAGTGATTTTCAAAGCTTCCATACCAGGAATGGAGAACGAACGGCCATCCAGCGGAATATCATGATGCCGCGGGCCACCGTTCCATTTTTTCAACATGGTAAACAAGGGAAACCCCGTGCTCAGATCCTCATGCACCGGAGCCGTGGTGTACACGTCGAGCGGCAGACCTTCCCGCAGCATCAGCAAGCCGGTGGAATGATCGATCTGGGCATCCATCAGCACAATGGCATGAATCCCGGTATCGCGATCCTGACGAGCCGGTTGTAATGGCGCAAACGAGGCCAGCTGGGCACGAATATCCGGCGACGTATTGAATAACAGCCAGCGTTCACCATCCGCAGACACACAAATAGAAGACTGGGTACGGGCGGTCGCCTTGATCGTGCCATCCCGATAACCCTTGCAGTTAACGCAATTACAGTTCCACTGCGGGAAACCGCCACCGGCAGCAGAGCCGAGAACATGAATTTTCATGAGTAAGCCTGTTTATTGTTTTTGTTAGAAACGCACCGCGCATTGTTACCGAGGCTATCGCAGCATTAAAAATGCCCGAAAAAATGCCCGAAATAGCAACTACCCCGGGCACTTTCAGCCCGCAGCGTACTCGGGCAATCAGGAGTAAACTCCCGTCTTCCAGAGCGTTACCGCTCCGGCAGACATTAGCGGTGGCTGAAGTACATGGTTACTTCGAAGCCGATACGCAGGTCGTTGTAGGCTGGTTTAGTCCACATAGTTGTTTCCTCTTATTGTTATGAAACAGGATTATTCCTGCTCCCTGAACAGCTTCCCAAAGGTGTTTGGTGTTCGCCAGAGCACCTTGGATCTATGGATACACACCGGAGGTCGTACACCCCCTGAATGGGGAATTCCGATGATGGCCACCACCAGCCTTGCAGCACACCGGCACAACGGCCAGTGACCCTTACTGATGATAGAGTCAGTGTCGGCCACCTGCCGGACAGAAAAAAGTCTACTTTAGCGCTCTGAATATAGGCCCAAAGTATTGGTTTTTGACATGCTAAAGATCCCCACAAGAACCGCTGGCCAACACCTGGGCAAAACCTCGCCCCCTATCAACCCGGCAGAACCTGCACACCTATTTTTGCTGGTTCGCCAATAAATCAAACACCACCCGTGCAAACCCTTGGGCCACTTGTGGATTACTCAGGATCTGCATCATCTGGTTCCGATGTGCGTCAGAGCTGTCCATCACCGCATCATCAACCGCCTGCGGAAAATCGCCGAGAAAGGCCTGCTCCGAGGAGTTGTTACGAATCTGGTGCATGACCCTATCATTTTCACCCACCTTGTCCGCTACGGTGCGGGCATAGTTGAGCATGTCATCATCGGTCAGGTTATCGGTAACAAACAACTCGTTCAGGCGCTGTAGAATAACCGACAATAGCTCCTCTTTTTTATCTTTGGCTTTGGCAGAACCCACATCGGTATTGGGGTCAAGCGTGTAATCCGGCGCATCGTCTTTCAGCTTGAGATCCTGCTGGCGAATCTTCGACAGGCGGTAATGGCTCAGGGCGACATTAGTCAGATCGACATCATCATCGTCACTGACTTTTTCCCGCAACATGGGCCGAAGATGGCGCGCATACAGGCTGAGCTTTTCCAGCTCTTTATCGTCATAATCGACGATCTGTGACATAAACTCATAAAAACGAACAAAGCTGCCCAGATCTTTCTTGAATATCTCCAGTGCGTCTTTTTCCTGCTTGCATTCTTTAAAGCTGTTTTCCGCATTGGCAATCAGCACCGCATCACCAGACGCCTTGCAGCGCTCAAACATCTCTTTTGCTGTTTTATAGGCATCAATAGCCAAGGCGTAACGTTTTTGCCAGCGTTCAACGGCCGGTTTACAGATATTACTGATGGCCGCATTGCTCTTGTTGGGAACAAAAAAAGCCGTACAAAACTGTTCGACCTCACACCAGGTAAAAACACCCTGCGCTTTAAGCTTCTCACACAGGTCATAAACCAGATTGGGATCAGAAACATCGGTAAGTTCAGCGGTTTGATAATAGGGCTGAAAGGCGTCGAGAATATCCTGGGGATCGTTAAAAAAATCCAGTACAAAGGTGCCTGATTCGGCTTTGCCCGGATAGGTTCGATTCAGTCGGGAGAGAGTCTGGACACATTCAACACCACCCAGTTTTTTGTCCACGTACATGGCGCACAGCTTGGGTTGGTCAAACCCTGTCTGAAACTTGTTGGCAACCAGCATCACCTGATAATCATCAGAATCAAAGGCTTTACGCATATCACGCCCTTTGAGCGCGGGATTCATATTGTTTTCGGTAAACTTCTCACCAATAAGCCCGGTGGCATTAGGGTCATCCTCGTTAAACTCAACCTCAGCAGAGAAAGCCACCATCGCAGTGATATTCTGGTATTTATTTTCGGCCACATACTTATCAAACGCCAATTTGTAGCGCACCGCTTCTTTACGGGAACTGGTCACCACCATCGCTTTTGCCTGGCCGCCCAACAGCCCCATCACATTGGTTTTAAAGTGCTCGATAATCACCTGCACTTTTTGCGCAATATTGTAATCATGCAACCGCACCCATTGGTTCAGTTTGACCTTGGCCCGTTTGCTATCCACCTCCTTGTCTTGCTCTCGGGCTTTTTCCGCCAGGTTATACGCCACCTTGTAACTGGTATAGTTTTTCAGCACATCAAGGATAAAACCCTCCTCAATCGCCTGGCGCATACTGTAAACATGATAAGCCTCAGGCTTATTGGTGGATGAAGCCGGCAAATCAGGATCAGGCAAGCGGCCAAACAGTTCCAGGGTTTTCGATTTGGGGGTGGCGGTAAAGGCAAAATAACTGAGGTTTTGTGAGCCTTTTCGGGCGCTGATGGTAGCGTCCAGAATATCTTCTGATGTTAACTCATCATCTACCGGATCGGTCGAGTCGGTCATCAACACTTCTTTCAGCTGCCGCGCAGTCGAGCCTGACTGGGATGAATGGGCCTCATCGGCAATCACCGCATAGTTACGTGTTTTCAGGCTGACGCTGTTCTCAATCGCTTTCAGCACAAAAGGAAAAGTCTGAATAGTCACAATAATAATCGGCTGAGCATTTTCCAGCGCAGTGGCCAGTTTTTCTGATTTGGAACCCTGGCCCTCTTTGTTATTGATTCGCCCCACCACACCATCGGCATGTTCAAACTGATAGATGGTGTCCTGTAGCTGATCATCGAGTACGGTACGGTCGGTGACCACAATCACCGAATGAAAGCGTTTATCCCCCCTGGCATCATACAGTGAGGCGAGTTGGTGAGCGGTCCAGGCGATAGAGTTTGATTTACCCGAGCCGGCACTATGCTGCACCAGGTATTTATGGCCAGGGCCATTGTCACGAGCATCCCCGACCAGTTTATTAACGACATCCCACTGATGATAACGGGGGAAGATCATGGTTTCTTTCTTGCTCTTTTTACCCTGCCAGTCTTCTTTATCTTCGATTTGCAGATGAACAAACTTCGCCAGAATTTTCAGCAGATTATCGGGAGCCAGCACCTCATGCCACAGATAAGCCGTGGCATATTCATTCGGATCAGCAGGAATATCATTACCCGCCGCTCCCGCGGCAGTGCCTTTATTGAACGGCAGGAAGAAGGTGTTCGCCCCCTCCAGTTTTGTCGCCATATACACTTCGTATTGGCTGACCGCAAAATGCACCAACGCGCCGCGTTTAAAGGTAAGCAGCGGTTCAGGTTTATTCGTGATGGGGTCTTTCGGCAGGCGGGTCAGTTTGTATTGCTTGATCGCATTATTAACCGCCTGCTTGAACTCGGATTTCAGTTCCAGCGTGGCGACAGGCAAACCATTAAGAAACAACACCAGGTCGATGCGCCATTTTTTGGCCTGTTTGCCTGTTTCAGCCAGATGCGCCTCGGTGGCATAAGGGCTATACACCAATTCAGGCACCACCCGCAGACGGTTCTTCTGGTAGCGCACCAAGGTATCTGGGTTGAGATTATGATCCGGCCTGAACTGACAGAGACGGAAACGAGTGCCGCGATCTTTCAGCTCATTACGCAGCACACCCAGCGTGCCAAAGGTGCGCAGATCCTTGCTGGCGGCATTCGGGTCTGCCTTGGATAACTGAGCAGCCACCCGTTCCAAAAAGTGTTGTTCAGGGTTTTGCGGATAGAGTTTGCCGTATTTTTGCCATTGTTCTGGCTGAGTCTCTTGTACAAAACCGAGCAAGTCCTCTTCATACAGCGCCAGCTTGCGGTTATAGCCAGAGGGCTGACCAAGCAACCAGCCGTTAGCGATTAGCTGTTTGATAATGTCGTTTTGAAAAGTTGACTCGTTAGCTTTACCCATATCCCGATAATCCCTTACAGAGTAATTACTTAAAACCTATAGCGTGCTGTTATTGAACGCCGAACCTTCGTCATGAAACGCTGTTAATACATCGAGCATCTTTTGTTCATGTTGCGCCATAGCCTCATTTGTCCAATCGGATGAATCAGTCTCAAATGTAGAAAAAATATGCGCTAACTTTAATGATTGAATTAACCCCTTTTTCAAGTGAGACACAAAAATCCCTCTTTTGGTCAGAGGGTCGGCATCACTATAGGTTGAGTTTTCGCTGATCGAAATTAAAGCAAGATTGCCAAAGCGATCAAGCATAGCCGCATCGACTTCGCCATTATTCTGGCTTTGCGGACTAATATGTTCAACCGAGTTTACCGAGCGCATACGAAAGGTCAATTGCGGGGCTGAAAGGTTGTCCGGTTTAGGGCAGAGAGTATTCTTATCGCCTGCGGATGAGTTATACCATAGCCGCCATAAACAGTATTCTAACTTATAAAACCAATAATGATGAACCTGAGTTCCCAGCGCGTTCCCCTCACCTGCCCCCAATGCACTGCTTAAGGATTGACCATTTAATATGGAGTTGGCATAGGCCTTATCATGCAGCTGCAAGGTCGCTAAAAAGCTCTGCGCAAATGCATCAGTACCGGGCGCATTTTGTTGAGCGATTAACGCGCTGAGTACAGGGGATAGCCATGTTGTCCGTTGGCCGCCATTCAT
Organism: Oceanobacter sp. 4_MG-2023; assembly: GCF_030689165.1. Classification (NCBI taxonomy): domain Bacteria; kingdom Pseudomonadati; phylum Pseudomonadota; class Gammaproteobacteria; order Oceanospirillales; family Oceanospirillaceae; genus Oceanobacter; species Oceanobacter sp. 4_MG-2023. The sequence continues at coordinate 93,732 of NZ_JAUYVV010000005.1, forward strand.
CGGACTAAAATGCATCATCGATTGCAACATTTGGATAGATTTCCATACCTCTCCGGTAAACTTAGCCGGCGACTTTCTACAGGGATCTGCTAACCGTGACGAAATTTTCCAATCAGCATAGGCATTAGCAGTATCCGTATGACCTTTGATAATAAAGTTATCCAGCAATAGCCTGCATTTCAGTAAACACTCGATAAAAGCCACCCGTAGGCTTTTATCACTGTTTTCAAACACGGGTTTAAATGTTTCGATTAGCTTTTTACCGTCAAGCGAAACTGTTTTCTGTTTAACCGGCAAGTCTGAATTTTCTTTAAGGAAAATACTCAATACATGCAATAAAAAAACAGGAAAAGACACGGGACTTTTAACCGCAGGGGGCACACTTTGTTGCGTATCAACCACCACAGATAATGAAAACTCAGGAGCTAAAATAGCCTCTAAACTCAAATCCCCCGTGAGCGCATCCCTATTGTCCGCAACTTCTACTATTTTACACGCAGAAAACAGGTCGTTTTTTTCCATGTTATGTAGCGGAGCAAAGCCAAAGTTCACTGCGGTTTGTAGTTCACTGGGTAAGTAACCATGAATATCTGCACATAAATCCCACACCCGTGCGTAAGCGACCCGTTCGTCATCATTTAAACCGGTCAGCATTAGCGCCTTCAATATTTCATGTTTTTCTAGCTGGATTCCCCGGCTATTCATGGTATCGAAAAAGCGCTCCTTATCCGTATGAGTATCAAGCTGCGTAATAACGAAGGTCGCCTTTGCCCAAATATAATCACTAAAGGCCTGCAACCTGTCATGATTCCAATCGTTAGCTCTAGCAGAGAAAAAATTAGCAATCACAGTGCGGGCATTAATCATAGCCGTATTGCTTAACCACTGTTGATTATTGGCGCTATAACGCCCTTCCTTATCTTGCCCAACATTTTGTATGAAGGTGTTAAACGATTTTATATCCGCTTCTCGCCCAGAGAATACTAATCGGGACTGCTGAGCCAAGGCAATAAATTGCTGCCATTGTGAGCGCCTTTCCAGTTCGAGTTCAGATTTAGTGACCAGCACTGATGCCAACAGCCATAATGTTGTTAAACGTTGTTGGCCATCAATCAGTTCTAACAGCACTTGACCTTCAACCGTCTCACGGGTGACGACTAAGGCACCTATAAAATACTCTTTTTGTTGATTCAGAGGCACACCGTATCGAAAGGCATCCCATAAATCATCCAACAAGCCCTGTACGTGCTCAGTTTCCCAACTATATAAACGCTGGTAGATAGGAATCAAAAAGGGTATATCCGATAGCTCAGCCGCTAGACAACCATGCCCACTCACCATAACCTTAGGGCTGAATTTAGCTGTTGTAAGCGAAGCAGGCTGCTCAGTGACGGGATTATTCACTCGGCGACTTCCTCTTTTTATGTTTCAACAGTAAGCGGGTTAACCCGTTATCAGGGTAACGAAGTGCATCACTGCTTTTATCTTCATGCCAATAAAACAGCTTGATGTAGTTTGCACTTATGCCTTTAATTCCTTCCATTAAGCGTTCGTTTAACACCTTATCAGTCGATCGTTTTTCAATAAGCTTTCGTAGCAAATTAATCGCTTGAGACGAGGTTGCCAATTGAGCAAATCTTAAAAACAGTTCATCACTGCGTAACGACTTTTCAATCGATACGCGAGACAATCGAGCCATAGCGATGCGTAAACTAAACACATATTGATCGCTCAATTGTACAAAGGTGTCTAAATTCTTATCCTGCCCAAATCGGTCCACATAAAAAATAACTAATGATTGCCACACTTGAATCAAACGGGGATAGCCTAAACCTTGCCTGGCTTCAAGCCCGCGATGTAGCTGCAAATAACGCTCTTGCATGCTAACCACCTCCCCGTTATCAGTTGCAGATTGAGTATTGATGTCAGAAGCAAATAACTGCTTATACAGTGCCACATATTTGGCAATAAAAATGAAAAACTGCTCACCGCCAATCAATGGCTGATTTAACTGTAAAGGCAGTAGGCTCACATCCTCTACATCATGGGAAATTTTCTCCCCATGCAGCGACAATTGATGGGTAAATGTAAAGGGAAAACTGTCTCTTTTCTCCGCATTATACTCAACCTGCCAATCACGACAAAAAGGCGAGTTAGTCAGCCCAGACAAGACTACTGTCGGCGTGTGCTGATGTGTTGCAGATGACGTGATCGATTGCGTAGATACAGGGTATTCAGCGTCTAGTTGTAACGTATCCACGGGTTTGCCCCGTTGCCGCTGGCGTGTGTATCCCAATAATTGCTTGGTCAAATAGTAAGCGACGGAATAGTTACGACAGCTGTTAAGCTTGAGTAATTCATACTCTTCCCAAATACGAGAGCAACCAATGCCTACGGATGGGTGAGAAACAATGCCACGCAGGTGACGTGCTTTAAGCAGATCAAACTCAGATAAACGTTTGCCTGAGCTATTTTGACTATCAAAAAAAGCAAACGCCTGATCGATGGAGTGAATCGTGATCACCACGCATTCAATACCTGCGAGCATCTGGGCTAGCTTTTCTTGATTGTTCGCCCAAGCGGCATTGTTAATATGCTGCTCTATCTGTTTAAAATTAAGTGCCAATTGCTGCTGCGCCTGATTGTGGCTAAACCTAGCGTTTAATAAACCAGGCTGCTCGATGCCCGCTAACTGATAAACATCAATGCCGTTGTTTAATCGGTTGTTATAACGATGCAGCGCAATGAGTAATAAACTCAGGGTTAGTGCCCGCTGTTGGCCATCCACTAAGTTATTACGCAGTTTAACGTCACCCTCCTGGTGCAAAATCACCGTGCCTAAAAAGAGCGGCACTTGATACTGCGCCTCCTCTCCCCCTTTGTCTCGCAATAAGCTATCAATATCCCCTAACAGTGCCGCCACTTGTGACTCACCCCAGCAGTAACGCCGCTGATACGGAGGCAGTATCAAATTAAGCTGGAGTAACTGTGCCAACGTCTGCTTATTAACATAAACATCGGTTGGATTATCTATATGAGTCGTTATATTCATACTTTAACCATCATGGTCTGATGAAATACAGCCCTAATGAGCACGGTCAAGATCGATAGGCTGTACTGAAACCTGTCATCAAAACCGAGCGCTTTATTTAAAAGCGACTGGTTATTATCAGATGATTGTGGTGTTTTAGTCATTCGTTCGCATCCTTGCAAGGCTCATCTTGCTATCCAGCCATGCTGTTTAGCACCAATCAGGAACACGCGTATCCCGAGCATCCAGTGATCACTCAAGATGGCTACAGGCAGCGCGGTGCCAGTGCCGCGGTCGAGGTACGCAGGAACGGTGCCTGCCGAGCCACTCATACTAAGCCACATGCGTATCGCCGGCTTTGAAGTTGCGAACGTCGATTTTGCCTGTGACAGCGGCGGAGATTAGGGCTGTGCGGCGTTCTTTCAGTAATGAGATTACGTTTTCTGCCCTCTGAGTCAACACTTGTATCTTCGCTGACTGAGTATCTATTGTCTCCACTATTACAATCTGCTCATCAACTGGGGGCAGTGGTATGCGTACGTTATTTATTGCGGAAAACGTGATTGTTGGAACAAGACCAGGACTGCACAGAGTTGACATATCTATGAGTTGTAAAATCATGTACGCAAATCTAGGATGCACTTTGGTCGGTGTGAATGCGTAAATATTATCATCCACTACTGATGGTTCAGATAGTATTCGTCGTTTATTTGTAAGTAGAGCGGCCCCAACTCTTGGAAATATTATGGTATCTGGTTGAAAAACAGGTGTATTGATTCTTGCTGCAAGATCATAATTAATACAATTAGCCGCAATACTCATTACCTCCTCATTACCTGGAGAATTCATATCCATTACTTTGAACCAAGGTAACTCTCCTGTTTCTTGTCCCTGTATTGAATGAGGAAATGAACAGCCTTGGCCAATCTTTCCTACTCGGAAAAGTCTTAACACATCCCAATGCTCTGGCACTTCGCCCAACCACTCAACACCTGAATCTTTCATCGGGGCGTTGGGGTTCAGGCCTTTGGTGACGGCATGGCTGATCACCGCCTGACGCTTCTCTTTCAGCAGTTTGATCAGTTGCTGTTGCTTGTCGATCAGGGTGTCGATCTTAGCGGTTTCGTGGTCGAGGAAGTTGGCGATGCATATTTGATCTAATGCTGAAGGCTGAGTAATGGATATCTCAGCCATTTCATTATTCATTATTTTCGCGCCATTCGTATCTGGGCGCTTGTGAAACTGAGTAACGTACTCTAAACAATAAAGAGCATAACTCATGATCATCTCATTATTTTTTGGCTGCAATGTTCCGCATACATTAGTGCAGTTATGCTTCCCTTCTCGCAAAAAAACTGTTCCCGCATTTGCTCCATCGGTTGTCCAAGTAATTTGTTTACAATCAAAATCATAAGTACCGATATAACCAAGGCATCCATTATTTTTTGTTTGTGATGAGTAAACGGGATACAGGCCTTCATCTATCAGTTCCTGTCCTGAAATCACTCGACCTCGGCCAATACTAAAAAGATATTTAATGCGCTTTAGGTCCCAGTTAGTTGGAATTTTTTCTAAACCAAGAATCCCTGTTCCTTTTAACTCTGAATAGGACTGATATTTACCATTCATCACGAATGCACCTCCCGCAGCAGCTCCATAATCTCCGCACTCACTTGGTCTAGGTCAGCATCAATCTCCTCCAGACTGCGCGGTGGCTGGTACACATAAAAATGCCGATTAAAGGGGATTTCATAGCCGACAATACCGATCTCTTCATCTTTGGCATCGCGCTTATTGGCATCGATCCAGGCATCGGGCACATGGGGAGCCACTTCACGGTCGAAGTAGCTTTCGATCAGGATTTCGGTGGGTTGTGAGGGGTCGAGGGGGACGTTTTCGTTATCCCGCAAGTCGCCATCGGGCTGGTATTCCACCACGGCGGGTTTGCCATTAACGGTTGTTTCAAAAGCACCGTACTTTTTACCCTGAGGGCTGGCCTGAGCCGACCCTTTCAGCACTTTCTTGATAACGGGTTGTGCCGCTGGGTTTTTCCAGCTAATGGCATCCAGTAGTTGTTTCTTCTCTTTGACATCCAGCTTGATGCCGGTCTGCCTGATGGCGAGTTTCAGCGTATCTTCAAAGTGGTTAAAGTCATCGCAGGGTTGGTCAATAACCCTGTCTGACCCCATTGCTGCACCTAATGCCGCTTGTAGCTGATGGCCTTTATCCAGCAGGGCTTGTTGGCTCAACCAGAGTTTGCTATCCAGCAGCTCCTTGATCTGCTTCTCTTTCAGTTCAGGGTAGCTGGCCTTGAGTTCGGCCCTGATTTCGATCGCAACGTCGGCAAGCTGGCCGTAATTCGTCTCATCCCAATCGCCACCATAGGCCAGCCAGATCCACTGCATCGGTGCATTAAAGGGTTTGGGGGCAAAACGCAGTGCTTCCAGGCGTTCATCACTGAGCTGTACGGATAACCGTAATGGCCGCTCGATGGTAATACGGCGATAACCAAAATCGGTGGTATTAAATATTTTGCTGGCGAAGGTTTTGGTTGTTTCTGGTTTGGGGTTGGCCGCTTGGCGACCCCGGCTGCTCTTTTGCTCGGCAGGTTTATCCAGCGACTGATTATCGATGGCTTCAAAACCACCAAAACAGCGGGTGATCATGCGGATATCGTCTGCGCTCATCTCGTTACGTTTAGAGCCTAGCGATTTACGCATCTTGCCACAGAGGTTGACGGCGTTAATCAGCTGTACCTTGCCTTTGCGTTCGGCTGATTTCTTGTTCGACAGCACCCAAACATACGTCGCGATGCCGGTGTTGTAGAACATATCATTCGGCAAGGCGATAATTGCTTCCAGCAGATCGGCTTCGAGGATATAACGGCGAATCTCGCTCTCTCCGCTTCCTGCGCCGCCGGTAAACAAAGGCGAGCCGTTGAGGATAATGCCGATACGGCCACCGCCTTCAGCAATGCCTGACTGGTTTATCGAGGTATCGCGCAGCTTGCTGATCAGGTGCAGCAGAAACAGCAGCGAGCCATCCGACACCCGTGGCAGCCCAGGCCCAAAACGGCCATCATAGCCCTTCAGGGTATGCTCATCCTTAATGTCGCCCTCGACCTTTTTCCAGTCCACTCCAAACGGTGGATTAGACAGCATGTAGTCGAATTTATCGGCGTAGAGTTGATCGTTTGACAGCGTGTTGCCCAGTTTAATACGGCTAACATCCTGCCCTTTAATCAGCATATCCGCTTTACAGATAGCGTAAGACTCGGGGTTCAACTCTTGCCCAAAGGCACGCATGACCGCATTGGCATTGAGCTCATGCACATATTCCATACCACTCGACAGGAAGCCGCCTGTCCCTGCGGTGGGGTCATAGATGGTGCGGATAATGCCGTCTTTCGTCAGCGCGTCGTCATCCTCCATAAACACCAGCGAGGTGGTCAGGCGGACGATATCCCGTGGGGTAAAGTGTTCCCCTGCGGTTTCATTCGAGCTCTCCGCAAAACGGCGGATCAGCTCTTCAAACACCAGGCCCATTTCGTGGTTGGAAATGGCGTCGGGGCTCAGGTCGGTATTGGCAAACTTCTGCACCACTTTGTAGAGCAGGTTGGCATCACTCAGCAGGCCGACAAACTCATCAAACTTGAAGTATTCAAAAATCTCCCGGGCATCTTTGGAAAAGCATTGAACATAGTTTTCGAGGTTGTCTTTAATGCCTGTTTCACCCAGTTTATCGAGCGACATGGGGGATGTGTTAAAGAAGTTTTGGCTGGTTGCCCGCAGAATCAGTTTCTCCGTGGCTTCCGCGGGCAGGTGCATGCCTTGTACTTTTTCGCATTCGCTCAAAACCGCTGTTTTATCTGCCTCCAGTACGCACTCCAGACGACGCAACAAGGTAAAAGGCAGAATCACCCGCCCGTATTGGCTTTGTTTGAAATCACCACGCAGAAGGTCAGCCACCGACCAGATGAATGCGGCCGTTTGAGAGAAGTCAGTCATGAAATAGCTTTGCCTTATAAAACGTATTAGCAGAGCCAGCGGGGAAAGAGATGAAGCGTCCGCTGCCTCTTTTTGGTTGAAAATCAGTGTACTATAGAGAACGGCTGTTAGGTATATTTTGCGGGTAAATGAGTTACCGCAAGGCCATGACGCTTGCCTGGCTGGCCAGGCAGATCAACATCACTCAAGATCGAGGCGCAAGTTTTCTTGTATTTCATCTATCAGTGTTTTTGGTACTTCCTGTTCCTGCGCAAGCTGACGCCAGGTTGATACGTGCTCAATGGTTGTATCAATAATATCGTCGATTTTTCTTTTGTTAAAAATCGGGCTGAGTTTTTCCAGGCTATGGAAATCACTTCGTGTAAAGTGATCTCTTTTACCATTCAGGCTCATCCAGTGGCTGTTCACCCATTGGCTGCCTGGTTTGTAGCTGTAGGCCAAATCATAAGCCGGTGCGAGCGACCATTTGTCTTTTTTCAGCATAAAAGCCACGTTTTTTGAGTGGTCGTCATGGTTTCTCGCAATGATGTTAAAGGTCATGCGCTTGAAAAGTTGCTCGGCGTCAAGAGCGGATAGTTTCAGCTGTCTGGCTATGCCAAATAATTCGGCGTAAGAAAATGAACCCGGTTTTTTATAGTCAACGTGGGCAAGGCCGTTAAGCGTTTGTACGTGTACCTTGCTGTTGTTAATTCGGTCAAATCGCTGGGTAATAAAGTGTCGTCGCTTGCCTTCGTCAAGCAAGCGGCATGGCATCATATCGACACCGCATTTTTGGGCCATTAAATAATAAACAAACTCCATGGCACCATAACCTGATGGATCACCGAAGGTTTCTTGATGTTTGTTATGCTCACTCACGCCATCAAATTTCATCAGGTAATGAGTAAAACCGTTGGGTACGTTGGCTTGGCCAGAGCGAACCTGGGTAAAATCTTTGTTAAATGCCAGTACTGCTTTTGGTCTTGCTCCTCCTGCACTCATGCCTACAGATAACAAAGACATCATTGCTTCTCTGTCATCCTGGCCATTTTGTTTGAGTGCTACGGCAAAATCATTTCGTGAGTTGAGTATTTCCTGTGCAATTGCAACGAGCGATTGGATTTCTACCTGTTGTGACGCATTCAAACTTCGTAGCTGTGTCGCTGGTGCATATTCCAGTGCGCCCATGCCTCGCTTTCCTGTGTATTGAAGGCGTTGCAGTGGCGTAATTTCGTTCGGTGAGCGGCCTTGTCCTGCAACCCATGCGTTGAGCACTGCGTTGCCAAAATCATCTGGCAATGAATCGGCAATTAATCCGGGCAGTCCTTTAAACGTATTGAAACCCAGCTCAGGAAAGCTATAAATGCGGCCCGATAATGGCATTTTGATTGGGGACAGTTCGACGCCATTTTTTACGAAGCCAGGGTCGTATTCAAATGAGCCGAACCCCTTTTCAGTGTTAAAACTCACTGCGCCAACCAGTTCGTCCTGGTAAGTTATTCTGATGGCTTCCATTACCATTCTGGCGTTTCCTCATTTTTATTGCTGCGTTGGCCAGAGGCTCTCTGCCTTTTTTTGCCTTGTAGTTTGGCCAGTTGCAGGGGAGAAATTTCTTGCTGAGGGAGGAAGAGATCAATCTGTTCTGTGAGGTCCAGTGCCATTAATATCGCGATCATGGTATCGAGCTGCACTTTTCCTTTTTCTGCATTCAGAACCGTTTTGCGGGCTATGCCAGCAAGCGCTGCCACTTCGGATTGGGTGAGGTCCCGGTTGAGTCGGGCTTGCTTCAACCTGTCGCCGATCTCTTCTGCCAGTGCTGTAGCGGTCTCGACTTTCATTTTAAAGTCCCGTTTTGGTTACTTTAAATCTGGTTTATTTGCTTAATGTTCTTAATTTAGGACTTTACAAAAAACCTGTCAAATATATATTTTAATGTGCTTGATTGGTTGCATTAACTGGGCTTTTATCACCTAAAGTAACTTTTTAGGGACTTTGTACTTCTCTTGCACTTTGTTTGTACTTTATTCGTACTTTGCTTGTATTCTGCTCATACTTTGCTTGTAGTCTGTTTAACAAGGGCTGGATAACAGAAACCTGGCTGAGTGGCTGGTGAATATAGCTGCCATCAACACAAAGCGGTGCAGTTCAATATTTTCTATATCTCCGGCATGACTCGGGCAGATTCCAGCCAGCGAGATACTTCAGCGTATGGCACATGCTCCAGCTGGCCAAAACCGGGCAACTGTCGAGCACGCACCTTGGATAACCAGGGCACCTGGATACCGCATAAAAAACGCGTCAGTAATTCCAGCGATGCGGCCCGGCCAAACTGTTGCTGTATTTTCTGTTGTAACGGAGCGACCAGAGTTGCTGCATCCAGCGCGGCCAATGACGCACCACTCCGGGTTGGTAGCCACTCTTTAAACTGCCCCCGGCAGACGGAGCAGATACCGCAGTCTTGCGGCATCTGTTCACCAAAGTAGGCGGCCAGCCGCCGCGATACGCAGTCAGGCTGACGAAACAGGTTGAGCATATTGTGGATGCGGTTGATCTCGTTGGCTTGCTTCTGCAAAAAATGCTGATACAGGGATTCTGCCAGGCCAGGCTCGGCGAGTGCCTGTTCATTCACCCGGTACACGTCCGTCATTTGTTTGCTTTCGAGCTGTAACCAGCCTCTTTCCTGACAGAATTCCAGCGCGTTTAATGCCCGTACCCGGGTTGGTCTGTCTCCGTTGCTGGCCTGCGCCCCTAACGACTGTTCCAGAGCATCCAGATTGAGGGTGTACCAGCTGCGGCCTTTGTTGCTGGTATTCAGTACCGTGGCCAAAAACTGCTGGCGTTCGCCGTTGAAGTGGCTTAATAACGCTGTTTCGGTCTGTTCGAGCTTGTAACGATATTCGGCAAAATAGCTGTATTGCGATGTCAGTACGCCACGCATCTCAAGGTTGACCAGCAGGGTTTTCAGCGGCAGCAAGCGAATATTCGAGAGACTGGATAACGGCGTCATCAGTACCTCCCACTGTCCCCCTTCTAGCTGACCGGCGACCGACTGAATCACCTGTTGAATGCTGTGTAATTCCGGCCCATCGCCGTAAACGAAGTTTTCCAACACCGTCAGCCCGCTGTCATCGGCCAGCATAATACAGTCCGATGCCTTGCCGTCACGTCCGGCGCGGCCAATTTCCTGGCTGTAATTTTCTATCGATTTGGGCAGGTCGTAATGCATGACCTGGCGGATATTGCTTTTGTCCACGCCCATGCCAAAGGCGATGGTTGCCACAATCACCGGTACTTGCCCCGACATAAACTGCTGCTGGATGCTGTCGCGCTGCTCATGGCTCAAACCGGCATGGTAAGCCCGCACCGGAAACGGCACTTGCCGGGCCAGCTGTTGAGCCACGTCTTCTGCGGTATGTTGCAGGGTGACGTAAATGATGGCTGCAAAATCCTGCTGTTTTTGTGCCGATTTACGCGCCAGATGCTGTAACCAGCGGGCGCATTGGGCCACCCGTTCGGAGGTGGCGGTTGGCTGCACTAACAGACGTAAGTTGGGACGGTGAAAACCGGTTGTGACGACATCCTCTGCATCCAGGGCAAAATGCGTTTGCATGTCTTCGATCACTGCCTGGGTCGCTGTGGCGGTTAACAGCAGCACCTGTGGCACGTTAAATTCACGGCAATAAGCGGGTAATTTCAGATAGTCCGGGCGGAAGTTATGCCCCCACTCGGAGATGCAGTGTGCTTCGTCGACGACCAATAACGAAATCGGCACCTGGGCTATAAATTGGCGGAAGCGCTCGTTTTTCAGTCGCTCCACCGACACCATCAGGATTTTGATTGTGCCGCTGCGCACTCCGTTCATAACATCCTGGGCTTCATCGCGGCTCTGGGTTGAGTCGATGGTGGCCGCGGCGATACCTCGGGATTTCAGAAACTGTACCTGATCCTGCATCAGGGCCAGCAATGGTGAAATCACCAGGGTCAGGTGCGGCAAGATCAGGGCTGGTAGCTGATAACAGAGTGACTTGCCCGAGCCAGTCGGAAAAATCGCCGCACTGGAACGCCCGGCCAGAATCGCCTCGATCACTGGCTGCTGACCAGGACGTAGCGCATCAAAACCAAAATAGTGTTGTAGTGGCTGCTGCCAGGATGATGTCATAAACCTGCTCCCTGTTGGCGTTATCCGAATAGGCCAAACAGTGTAGCGGAAAGCATCAGCGGCATGACAAGGATATGGCAATGGCAAGAATAAAGATGGCAAGAATAAAGATTGCAAGGATAGAGGTGGCAAGGGTAAAGACATCCGTTGCGAACAGCGGATATATTGGCAGTCAGTGTTGGTGCCAGTAAATCAGCCGGGGCTGTGTCTTGCTGGCTGGTGTCCTGCTGTCACCGGGGCAGCCGAATCAGGCTGATTACTCAGCCTGTTCCTGCACCAGATACTGCTCGGTTTTAAGGTATTCCACCCCGTATTGCGCCATCAGCCGGGTCATGTCACCACTGTTGATCATTGCTGTCACCACGTCTTCCAGCGCATACCCCAGCGCCCGATGATCGTTTTTGACTGCCATACCCACTTCCCAATAACGACTCACCAGATTCGGCATTGGTATATCGGCCAGTTGGTAACGCTCGGCCTGACTGGCACCCAGCTGTTGCATGCCCCACTCCAGCTGTGACTTCATGCCCATAACGCCGGCAACCTCTCCTTCTTTCAGGGCAGCAATGGCGTCAGCGGTGGTCGTGAAGTGCACCACGTTATTACGGACTTTGCCGCGAAAGGCGCTGGTCAGGTAGAAATCCGGCAGTGAGTCTATTTCGACACCCACCTTGTCGTACATAAAGGTGGCCAGGTTTTCGATCGTTGCCAGTTGCTGGCGATCGATCAACAGTTCCCAGCGTTCCCGCTGATAAGGGGCAAAGAAATGCACCAGATCGTTGATGACTCGTCCATCCGGGTCGACCTTGAAGGCAAATTCACGGTCGTACGGTGCCCGTAGCATCACATCCGCGACGTCACGCCGTAACATGGGTTCGTCTTCGATCCGGGCCAGATAATGGCCTTTCCAGACATGGTTACGCAGGTCGTCATCCAGGTTTTCATCCGGGATCATCCAGTGCAGATGCAGCTTGACGCCCAGCCCTTTGGCCAGTGCCCGTGCAATCTCCACGTCAAACCCCATGGCCTTGCCGTCCACTTCCCAGGAGTACGGCGGGAAATCACGATATACCGCCACACTGAGTTCACCGCTCTCTTGCACATCTTCCAGAGAGCGGGCACTGGCATTGCTACTCGCTAACACCCATGCCAGCAGCAAAACCCGCCACCAGGCGGGTTTCAGCAGCATACCGGATGCTTTCGCCGTCAGGGAAAACAAGGGATTACTCGTCTGCAGGACGGGTTTCGAGCCATGCCCGAATGGCCCAGAGACCTTCCTGACTGAGGAAGTCGGCCATTTTCGGCATATATGGCACGCCATTACGTACCGCGCCGTTACGTACCCGATAAACGAACCATTCATCGCCATCAAGGCCTGGCTCCAGCATCCGCAGATCCGGTGCAATACCGCCGGAAATGGCATCAAGACCATGACAACGGGCACAGTTCTGAGCGTATGCCGATGCGCCAATTTCGATAGCGCGTGGATTACCACGGTATGGGTTTTCTTCGCGCCATTCGTCGCCAAGCTTCTCAAGACCACTGACGTCAATCGCCTGAGGTGTCACATCTCCGTGCGCCCAGACAGTACCCGACGCTGCCATAAAACCAGCTAATGCGATGCCATGAAGGACAGAACTGAATTTTTTCATTATGAGTACCCGTTTGTTATTTTCTTTGAGCTTATTCTAGGTACGAGTAAAAACGGGCCACAGAACACTTTGGTAGCCGATTTTCAGTACCTTGGTACTAGGAGGGTATTGCCAATAACGGCGGTCTTCAGGGGGAGGCGGCTGGCACTGGGTTGCCATTCATCATAAAACCAGAAGGGAAAGGTGCTGCAATCATCACCGGATAACCACCGACACGACCCGGTCAAATCCAACCGTGACCGCTATCTGGCGGCGTTATAACAGCCTCTGGGGTAAAACCGGGTTCCATTCCGGCAATAACGGCCGCGGCATAACAACAGTACCCGCGCTGCATCACATAGTACGAGAGGCGTAAATGTTGGGTACTTAATGCCTATACCTGTCTCTTGTCGGGTTGCGTAATCTCGTTGAAATAACAGTCCCGCCGATAACAATCAGGCTTTATCCGGGCTTTATTACCATAACAACAATAATCATTTTGCAACGGCGGGATACTATGACAAACGCCCGATTTCATCAGGCTTATGCCTTTTGCCTCTCTCTTTGGTCAATCTGCTCAACCAGGTCAGTCTGCTCAACCGGCTTGACCTGCCTAACATCGGGGCAAAGGTCTGCCCCCACAGGATTACCAACCTTGCTGCTCAGTTGCTGGCTGCTGTCCGTCACCACGATGGTCAACGCCGCGACTCCGGCAGCCGATACCCAATCCATCCAGATTGGTTATCTTGAATTGCAGCACGAGACCCCACCGCTGCTTTCCAATGTTTTGCCCGACCCGCAAGACAATGCCCTGCAAGGGGCGTTGTTGGGTATCAGCGATAACAACGCCGGTGGCCGCTTTCTTGGTCTCGCCTACTCTCTGGAGCAGGCCCGCAGCTATGATGAGGCTGAACTCCTGGCCGCACTCCATCGCTTTCAGCAACAGGGCATCCAGTTGTTGCTGGTGAATGCTCCGGCCCAGACCCTGACAACGATGGCCAACCAGTACCCCGAGCTGCTGTTTTTTAATGTGGGGAGTTACGACGATTCATTACGTCTCAACCAATGTGTGGCCAATGTGCTGCACACTTTGCCCAGCCGCGCCATGCTCACCGATGCCATGGCCCAGTGGCTGATCAGGAAGAAACTGAAAAAATGGTTGCTGATCAGCGGCACTCGTCCGGAAGACAAGGATTACGCCAATGCTGTCCGGCGCTCAGCCAAACGTTTTGGGGGCAAAATTGTCGCCGCAAAAGACTGGACCTTTGATTCTGACCTGCGTCGGTCTGCCCAAACCGAGGTGCCACTATTTACCCAGACCAAAGAGTACGATGCGGTTGTAGTGGCCGATGAAGTTGGCGATTTTGGCGAATTCCTGCTTTATAACACCTGGTACCCGCGTCCTGTCACCGGAACCCAGGGGCTGAAGCCCGTGGGCTGGCATCGTGTTATTGAACAATGGGGAGCGGCACAGCTGCAAAGCCGCTTTGACCGGCAAGCCAGCCGCTGGATGACCGACAAGGATTATGCTGCCTGGGCTGCCATTCGTTCCATTGGCGAATCCCTGTCCCATCAGATTCCTTATTCCGCCACTGATATTCGTAGCCATTTGCTCAGTAGCCGGTTTGAACTGGCGGGCTTCAAGGGCCGCAAGCTGACCTACCGGCACTGGAATGGCCAGCTGCGCCAACCGATTGCGCTGGTGCATCCACGGGCGCTGGTATCCCAGTCGCCGCAGGAAGGTTATCTGCACCCTTATACCGAACTTGACACCCTGGGTTTTGACCAGCCCGAGAGCCAGTGCCGACTGGTCGATCAAGCTGATTAAACCGGCCGCCACTATCTGCACCTGCCCAAATCCGAGGAGCCACAGGATGAATTCCCCTTTTAAACAGCTGTTAGTCTCTGCAGCACTGATCACCCCATTATTGCTGCCGGTCAGCGCCCAGGCGGCGCTGGCTTATGTTTCCAACGAGAAAGACAATTCGCTTTCTATTATTGATCTGGACAGTTTTGCCGTGGTCGACACCATCGAGGTCGGCCAGCGCCCCCGTGGTATCACCTTTAACCATGACTATTCGTTGCTGTATATCTGTGCCAGTGACGATGACACCGTGCAGGTGATGGACGTTGCCACACAACGTATCGTCGCCAGTCTGCCTTCCGGTGAAGACCCGGAGCAGTTTGCCCTTCACCCCGATGGCGACCGCTTGTATATCTCCAACGAAGACAGTGCTCTGGTGACTGTGGTGAACCCGTTAACCCATCTGGTCACCGGCCAGATTGATGTTGGTGTTGAGCCGGAGGGCATGGCCGTCAGCCCGGATGGCAAGTTGGTGGTCAATACCTCCGAAACCACCAGCATGCTGCACTGGATCGATACCAGTACCAACCAACTGATACACAATACCAAGGTCGACCAGCGCCCCCGTTATGTCCAGTTCAGCAAGGATGGCAACCGCCTCTGGGCCAGTGCCGAGATTGGTGGCACGGTATCGGTGATCGACGTTGCCAGTAAGGAAGAGCTCCACAAGATCCGCTTCAATATCCGCGGGATTCATCGCGACAAGGTGCAGCCCGTTGGCGTCAAGCTGACCTCTGACGGCCGTTATGCCTTTGTTGCCCTCGGCCCGGCCAATCATGTCGCGGTGGTGGATGCCAACACCTGGGAGGTGCTCGACTATTTGCTGGTCGGCCGCCGGGTCTGGCATATGGCACTGACGCCCGATGAAAAATTCCTGCTCACGACCAACGGTATCAGTGGCGATGTCTCGGTGATTGATATCGAACGGATGAAGGTCACCAAATCCATCAAGGTAGGACGCTACCCCTGGGGGCTGGCCATCAAGCCAGACTGAGTTATGACGCATTCATCACAGCCGTTAGTGGAAGTCGATCAGCTGGGGCACTGCTACCCTGGCAAACAAGCACTGAAGCAGGTGTCGTTCAATATTCAGGCCGGTCAGTTTCATGCTCTGCTCGGCCCCAACGGCGCGGGTAAAAGTACGCTGTTTGCGCTGATCAGCCGCTTGTTTCAGGTGCAACAGGGTGACATCCGGGTGAATGGCCACAGCTTGCGTCATGCCCCGGCTGCCCTGCTGGGTAATATTGGTATGGTGTTCCAGCAAAGTACTCTCGATCTCGATCTTAGCGTCGAACAGAATCTCGACTACCACGGCTGCCTGCACGGCCTGTCGACGCGCTTGCGCCAGCAGCGTATCGAGGAAGAGCTGGCCCGGGTGGAATTACTCGATGCCCGGCACAAAAAAGTCCGGGCGCTAAACGGCGGCCATCGTCGCCGGGTGGAAATCGCCCGAGCGCTCCTGCATCACCCCAGTTTGCTGTTACTGGACGAAGCCACGGTTGGCCTCGACCCGCACACCCGCGCCAGTCTCAATCGCCATGTCCGTTCGCTGTGTGAACAGCGGCAGGTCACCGTGCTGTGGGCCACCCATCTGATTGAAGAAATATTGCCCATCGATCCTGTCACGCTGCTGCATCAGGGCAGTGTACTGGCCAGTACCTCGGCCCATGCCCTGTGCCAGCAAACCGGTACGACCTCCCTGGTGGAGGCTTTTGAGCAGCTGACTTCCCGCCCACCGCCAACGGATGGAGCCAACCTATGAGCCTGGCCAGTTACTGGTATGCCTTTAGTGGCATTCTCAAACGTGAAAGCTTGCGTTTTATTCATCAGCGCAGTCGCTTTTTCAGTTCATTGGTACGGCCATTGTTGTGGCTGGCGGTTTTTGCCGCCGGTTTTCGGGCGGCGCTAGGGATTTCCATTATCGAGCCTTACGACACCTACATCACTTATGAGGTGTATATCGTCCCCGGACTGGTGGCGATGATTTTGCTGTTTAATGCCATGCAAAGCTCGCTGTCGATGGTATATGACCGTGAAATGGGCAGTATGCGGGTGTTGTTGATGAGCCCGCTGCCCCGCTGGTATTTGCTACTCAGCAAGCTGGTTGCCAGCACTCTGGTCGCCATTCCACAGGTATATGCCTTTCTTGCAATTGCCTGGTTATTCGACGTTGAAGTGCCACAGGTTGGTCTGTTGTGGGTTGCTCCCGCGGTTATACTGACCGGTGTATTACTCGGGGCCATCGGGCTGTTTATATCCAGTTTTATCCGCCAGCTGGAGAATTTTGCCGGAGTGATGAATTTTGTTATTTTCCCGATGTTTTTTATGTCGTCGGCTTTATACCCGCTCTGGAAAATGCAGGAATCCAGTGAATGGCTTTATTGGCTGTGCCGCATAAATCCTTTCTCTTTTTGTGTCGAGCTGATTCGCCATGCGCTGTACGGTAAATTGAACGCTGACGCGCTGTTGGTGGTCAGTGGCTGCCTGATGGTATTTACCTTGCTGGCGGTGCTGACGTTTAACCCGGAACGCGGTCAGATCGGCAAACCCAACCAGCGCTGATCAATACAGACCAACATCTGTCAGTCAGTACCGGATTAATCATGCATCATGCCCTGTCATGCCTGTGACAGGGTCATACGGGTAATCTTGCGCCTCTTCGCGGCACAGCCTCTGTATGCCGTTACCTGCTGTTCTATCAGCCCTCATATCCTTCTTTGTCACAACCGCTCTCACAATCCCTTCACAATCCCTGTCACGACCTCTCTCACAACCGCTTCACAACCGCTTCACAACCGCTTCACAACCGCTCTCACGACCCGCCAGCTTGCTCCAGCTGACTTGCTCCAGTCGGCTTGCAGGCCCGGTGATGATCTCCCTGTATCAAACCTGGTCCTGCTGTATCGCTTCCTGCTGTATCGCTGCTCTGGCTCTGTCGGCTCTGTCACCCGACGCCCGGAGTCCAGTAGATACTGGTCGTGGCGATTCAGGTGAACACTGCGGGTAAGAATTGAATAACAGGCACCCAGACCGATAATCAGGCATTACGGTTATAAACAGCTCATAAAAACAACTGCCATATTATAAAACCAACGATGCACATGTTGACCATAACGATGGTGTATCACCTTGACCTGCTATTTCCGATGAATAAATCAACGGCTCTTTAACCTGTCCAACGGGTCAGATAAGGGCACTTTTACTTTGGTCGTATTGGTTTCGTCAAGCAACGGCAATGCTATTTGCTCCTACCATAAGCAGCCAGCTGGCCGGTCTTTACTGCATATTTTTCATAATTTACATATCCTTGCATTATTCTCACCTCTCAGATTAATGCACCTGAGTGCATATTACTGTTCCACTATTCTGGTTAAAAAATCGACGCAAGTGCAATGAAGCCATTATCCATCCCTGCTACTCACCATGTCGTTGGCGGTTTGTTGCCCCAAAACACTCACGACTTCATGTTTTTTAATACTGCTATCTTGGAACATTGGTGAACTCTGTGCTATACAGTAATCATCAGGAACACCTGAGAGTCTTGCATCTGCTCCTACAGCATAAAAAACCAACAAGGATTGCGTGTTATTGTTTATACACTACGCATTTCTTTGTTTTTTTCTGTGTCTTTTTGCATGTGCAACATTTTTGGTTTTACCTGCCCATATTCACCATTAAACCATCAGAGGTTTGAATGACCGTATCCATTCTCGAAACTAATATCGATGAGCTGATTGAAGCCGAGCAAAAGAAACTTGCCGAATTAATTCAGGCCAAAGCCGATCAGCAAAAAAAATACGCTGCTCTGAATGACATCGCAGAAGCCTTTCAATCAGCATTAACGCAGCACGGTGTTTCCGAGAAAGAGTATTACCAGTACATTGCATCAGATCTGGAAAACTGGATTAAAAGCAATCCAGAAAGCGCTCTGTATGAATCACTGCAAAAACACTTCACCAAAGCGGCGTTAAAGGTACAGAAGACCTCCAGCCTGCCCCTGCCGAAGCTGAAAGTCGGCAAATACCGCAATCCGGCTACCCAGGAAGTTGTGGAGAAGATCAAACGCTCTCCCAAGCTGCTGGATCAATGGATTGAAGAATACGGGTTTGCTGTTGTAAGAACCTGGAAAGAGTAGTCATAACCATACACAGCCGGTAAACCTGCGGGTTGCCGCTGTGTGTGTTTTACTCTCAACAATAGCAGCAGATGTTGTATCCTCTGCTGCTATTGTCTGTTTTAGTACTTGTCCGGTACTTGTCCGGTACTGGTTGTTGAGCCTGTTATGCTGTCTATGTTGTCTGTTGTCTGTTGTCTATGTTGTCTGTTGTTATTCCAGACGGTATTAAGCTTATGAGCTGTTGCCAATAACCTTAAATCACAGCACTTGAATCCCCGCACTTAAATCTCAGCGATGGCATCCAGACTTTCTGGCAAGATCTGCCCACCATCCACAACAATTTGCTGGCCGGTGATATACGATGCTTCATCCGAGGCAAAAAACAATGCGGCATTACCAATATCTTCAACCGCGCCCAGGCGTTTAAGCGGAATGGATGATGCCATACTGTTCAAATACTCTTCTCCCAGATCCGCCAATCCTTCCGTCATAATATTGCCCGGCATAACGGCATTCATCGTCGTGTTGTAACGCGCCAGTTCCATCGCTGCGGTTTTCAGAAAACCCAATTGACCCGCTTTTGATGCACCATAATGTGACCAGCCAGGATAACCGGTTATTGGGCCAGTAATGGATGACGTCACAATAACCCGACCTTTCCCTGCTACTTCAAAGGATGGAATACAGGCTTTTACGCACAGGAATGTACTTTTAAGGTTGGTGTCCATTACCTTGTCCCAATCGTCTGGCTCCAGATCGATCAGTTTGGTCTGTGGGAATATACCGGCATTGGCACACAATATATCAATCTTGCCAAATATATCCGTGGTGGCTGCCACCATTTCCTGTACCGATTGCCAATCGGCTACATCACACTGGCAGAAGGCAGCGATTCCGCCTTCTGCCTCGATTTCAGCAACCGTCCGCTGGGCTTCCTCCTCGCCCCGCGCAGCAATCATTACCTTGGCCCCCTGACGGGCAAAAATCTGCGCAATACCCTTGCCGATACCTTTGGAGCCACCGGTCACGATCACGACTTTGTCTTTGATGGAACTGAACATGATTTTCCCTCGATTTACAGTGAGTTGATACAGCACATCATCTCGGTATACTTTTTCTCTTGCAACATTTTAATTTGCAAGATAAAGATTTTGTCGCTCTAATAACCCGACACCTTGGACATTTCCCGTATCAGAGAGCACACCATGACAGGTATTTACGACGATCAGTTTGTTAATCGGCTACAACAGGGCGTACTACAACTGGCGCCGCGCTGGGGTGCCGGAGCAGAGGCCAGCGTGCGCCTGCTCACCTTGTCGGAAAACGCTACCTTTCTGCTGGAGCAACCAGACAAAGAGCCGTTGGTGATTCGGGTACACCGCCCGGATTATCACTCCCGCGCTGAAATTGCCTCCGAACTGAACTGGATTCAAACCCTGAGAGATAATCAGGTCGTCACGACACCAGCCCTGATACCACTGGATGACGGCTCTTTTATCGCCAGCTTTGATGATCAGGGCCAGACCCGTTACGTCGTTGCCTTTGCCTTTATGCCAGGCACAGAGCCAGATGCCGATGCCAACCTGATTCCCGGTTTTGAACTGCTGGGGGCCACCTCTGCCCGCCTGCATCAGCAAGCCAGTGCCTGGACATTACCACCTGCATTCCAGCGCAAAACCTGGAATTTCGACAGTGCCTTTGGGGCACAACCGCTCTGGGGAGACTGGCGCGCCGCGCCGGGCTTGACGCCTGCAGGTCAAGATACGCTGGAGCGGCTGTGTCAGCGCTTGCAACAACGGCTGGCCAACTATGGAGAAACACCCGACCGCTTCGGGCTGGTACATGCCGATTTGCGGCTGGCCAATCTGCTGGTTAATGACAAGCAGCTGGCGGTTATTGACTTTGATGACTGCGGCTTCAGCTGGTTTATGTACGACTTTGCTGCTGCCATCTCGTTTTATGAAACCTCACCACTGGTACCGGAGCTGCAACAAGCCTGGCTGCGCGGCTACTGTTCCGTACAGCCGTTAGCCGATGAACATATCCAGATGATTCCGGATTTTATTCTGTTTCGTCGTTTGTTACTGACGGCCTGGATCGCCAGCCACCCGGAAACCGAGACCGCTGCCGCTGCCGGACACGAAACCTATACCCAGGGTACCGTCGAACTGGCACAGCAATGGCTGAACCAACAGGAGACCAACCAATGAGCCAGACGGATTCTGCGGTACGCCCGATTCTCGATATGAATGCCTTTGACAGCAGCCAGGCGTCTGCCAACCCCGGTGTTAATCGGCGTTTGAACAATCTGGGAGCGGCTTCGGTACTGTTTTACCGCCAGCCGATTGAAATGGTCTCGGCCCAGGGGTGCTGGATGACGGCCGCTGATGGCCGCCGTTATCTTGATTTTTACAACAATGTGCCCAGTGTCGGCCATAGCCACCCTGCGGTGCTTGAGGCGGTCACCCAACAGCTTTCACGGCTGAATACCAACACCCGCTATCTGGTCGCCGCGGTGGATGATTACCTCGATGCCCTCAAGGCCAGGCTGCCCGGTGATTTATCCAATGTTGTCATGACTTGCTCGGGCAGCGAGGCCAATGACCTCGCCATGCGTGTTGCCCGCAAGGTCAGCGGCGGCAGTGGTTTTATCGTGACCGAAGCGGCTTATCACGGCAATACGGCTCTGGTAACGGAAGTATCCCCGTCGGCTTTTCGCCATGCATCGCTACCCGACCATGTCATAGCGATTGCTCCGCCTTCAACACAAGCATACGGCGACGACATTGCCACCGGTTTTGCCAACGCCGTACGTGATGCAATCCGGACTCTGACACAGCGTGGACATCCACCGGCGGCGTTGCTGGTTGATTCAATCTTTTCTTCGGATGGTGTGTTTGCCCAACCTGCCGGTTTTTTACAAGCCGCCGTTGAGGTTATCCACCAGGCTGGGGGCTTGTATATTGCCGATGAAGTACAGCCGGGTTTTGGCCGCCTTGGTGCTGCCTTCTGGGGCTTTGATTACCATGGCGTCCAGCCAGATCTGGTTACCATGGGCAAACCGATGGGCAATGGCTTTCCGATGGCGGCCATGGCGACTCGACCGGATTATCTGGCAGCTTTCTGTGAGGACACCGGTTACTTCAACACTTTTGGTGGCAACCCGGTAGCGGCGGCGGCGGGACTGGCGGTATTAAATGTGCTGGATCAGGAGGGGCTGCAACATAATGCCCTGGATACCGGCCACTGGTTGCAGCAGCAGTTAACCCAGCTGGCCAACGGGCATGACCGTATAACGGATGTTCGCGGCAGTGGTTTGTTTATTGGTGTGGATATTGGCAGCGTCGATCATCCCGGCCAGCCGGACCCGACGCACACCGTCCAGATCATTAACCGGATGCGTGATGCCGGTGTACTGATTGGTGCCGCCGGTAAACATGCCTCGACCCTGAAAGTGCGCCCACCCTTGTGCCTGACACGCCCGGAAGCGCAGCAATTTGTCGATGCCCTGGCACTGGCTCTCAGTACCGACTGACAGCGGGCAACCGGCTATGAGCGCCGGACTGGTTTGGCCAGCTGGATATCAACACCACCGCTGGCCAATGCCTGGTCAAGCGGGCCTTGCGGGGCGATATCCGTCACCAGTACGTCAATATCGGCCCACTGTGAAAAACGCGCCGTGGCCATACGGTCAAATTTGGAGTGATCTGCCACAATCATATGGCGGCTGCTCTGCCGCAACATACCGGCATACACTTCGGCAGCATCCATCAGGGCATCGGTTGGCCCTGCCGGAGAAATGCCACTGGCCCCGAGAATGGCCCAGTCGACATTATAATCGAGCAGGAATCTCAACGTCTGGGCACCGTGAACGGCCCCTTCTCCGGCATGATAAACCCCCGGCGCCAATATCACTTCAATGGTCGGATTCAGTGACAAGGCGGTCGCAACGCCAAATGAGTGGGTGATCACGGTGATATTGTTCATCTCAAATGCGATCCGTTTGGCTACCTGTACCGTGGTAGCCCCCGACCCCATCATCAGCACGCTGGCACCTTTTAATAACGGCGCGGCGGCCTTGCCAATAACAGCGCGCTCCTCAACGTTGGCCTTGTGTCGCTCCGACAATGCGGGTTCAGCCGGCTGGCGCAGCAAGGCACCGCCATAGGTACGGCTGATCAGCTGTTGCGCTGCCAGTTCTTCCAGGTCCCGCCGGATCGTTTCGGTGGTTACTCCCAGAGCGCCGGATAACTCACTGACCCGCATTGACGGATTGATCGTCAGCTGGTCAATAATGGCCTTGTGGCGGGTGGTTTTCTTGCGCGACATATGGCGTTCCGTGGTTCAGGCGATCAAAAGTTGATTAACAAACAGCATCAACAAACAATAACAATCAACAAACAGGCACTATCAATAAACAATAACGCCCAACAAATAACTATCAACAAACGATAGCCATCAACAAACAATAACTATCAACAAACAGGCAACATCGGTTAACAGGCACTATTAACAAACAATAACGGCCAACCTCTGGAGGCCGCCACTGCGATCAGAGCGGCCTCACAGCATACAACCCAAGCAGCGTTTGCTGATGAGCCGTGATTATTTCATTTCAAAGCCTTTGGAGAACAAAAAATCTTTCATATGGGGCCGTAGTTTCTGGCTGAACATCGGCCGTAATTGCTCCGACCAGTTGGTGATTTTCTTATTACCGGTACGCTGCTGATAATAGGCTTCCATCGCCGCATCAAATTCAGCTATCTGGGCTTCATCCTGGCTGTCATCGTAATAATCCTGCTTCAGGATACTCGCCAGTGGTAAACGGGGTTTGACTTCCGGGTTCTGGGCCGGATACCCCAAACACACACCAAACACCGGGTAGACATGCGCCGGCAATTTCAATAGCTCGCTCACTTCGGCCGGGTTATTACGCAAACCACCGATATAACAGATACCCAATCCTTCAGACTCAGCCGCTACCACCAGATTCTGGGCAATCAATGCTGCATCCGTTGTGGCAACCAGTAACTGTTCTGTCATACCGGTGACGACTTCGGCCCCGGCTCGCTCTGCCGCTCTGAACGCCCGTTTCATATCGGCGCAAAACACCAGAAACTCAGCACAGCTGGCCACATAGGGCTGGCCACCCGATAACGTCACCAGCTGCTCACGATTGGCGCGATCCACTACCCGCACAATGGCATAGGCCTGTACGTGATTGGAGGTCGCAGCGGCCTGTCCTGCTTCGACCAGCGTCTGCAATAATTCATCACTAATGGGCTGATCGGTAAATTTACGAATGGAACGATGGGACTTGAGTAAATCGATAACCGCGTTCATACAACCTCGTGTCGTGTATTGAATACAAAAAATGGACAAGACCAGTACGCAGTTGAACAAATAACGCCATCATTTGCCAATACTGTTGATATCACTTGCCATCATAAAAATAGCGAGACAGTAGCCAGGCGTCCAGCCAGAAGCCGCAATATACGGCCCTCTGCGCTGTTTGTTAGCGACCGCTGACTACAGACCTTGCGAGTGCTGCAGAATGGCCGCAACAATCTGATCCATGCTACTGGCGTCAATATCCGGGCGACGATAAAACGGATGATAAGGAATGCCGGAGCGGTCGATATAGGCGGCTTGCATACCTGCCGACAAGGCTCCATGGGTGTCCCAGTCGTGGGTAGCGACCAGTCGCAAGGACGCGATGGGTTCGGCCAGTTTTTGCGCTGCAAAGTGATATACCGCCGGGTCCGGTTTGAAACTGCCCGTTTCTTCTACCGATATAATCTCATCAAAACAGCTTTCCAGACCGGCGTTTTTTATCTGATTGGCTATCAGGGTTAATGAAGAATTGGAAAAGGCCACGGTGCGAAAACCATGGCTCCGCAGTGTTGCCAGTGCCGGTTTTATATCCGCATGAGGACGCAGGCTGGCGAAACCGGCCAATAGTTTGGCCCGCAGGTCATCGGTCAGGGTAATGCCATAACGCACAGCCACAGAGTCCAGCATCGCGGCGGATAATTCAGCAAAGTTGGTGCTGACTTTGGTGGCGATACACACGTTTGAGGAGTGCAGCAGTAACGAAAACCATAACGGCAAGGCACTCTCGTGGCCAAAGACCTCGGTAAAGCCGGGTTTCAGGGCACTCAGGTCCAATACGGTTTCGTTAATATCAAACAGGATGGTTTTGTTATTCATATTTTCTCACTGGTTATACCACGCTCCAGGCGCAGGAGATGGCCAGGTTTGAGGCAACGGTTTGTCCATCAGATACAGATTATCCGCAGATTCAGACAACCATACCTGGCTGCCTGAATCACTTATCAGCGTCGACTTTTTATGTTATGCCCTTATGCACCGGTATTGTTAACCGTACTTTCGTCTCCGGATAACTTATCCCCGGACACAACCCTGGCTGACTCATTATCCGTACGATCACCATACTGGATACGACTGACCTCCGCCAAATCCAGTAATTCCCGCAGAGCCACGGTCAACATGGCAAATTCCACCACATCAGCGCTTTGTAATTCCGCCAGCATACCTTGCCAGCGACCAAACATCAGAGCCTGCTCACCTTGCCAACGTTGTAACGCCTCCATCAGGGTTTCGTCAGCGGTTTTACTGGCCAGAATGGCAATCGTCAGTGAGCGCTGTTGCCAGTCCAGATCATCGCGCAGACTTTCTCTGGCCAGAGCTTCCCAATGGCTGTTGGTCGGCAGGGTGTTGATTTGTTGCCCGACCCAGTTGAGTGACAAGTGTTCACCAATATCGAAGTACGCCGCCGCCACTTCCGCAAAGGTGCGGTCGGTTTCGGTGGCGGCTTCAATAATGCCGAGGGCTGAGTACAGATTGATGGCACCCACCGTGTAGCTGGCCAGACTCTGGGGGACACCCCGGTCAACCCGGGCCTGATAGCTGCGTTGCCAGCGCTCCAGGGATGAACCCCGCAATATATCTCCCAGATTGGCGGCAATATCTTCCACCGCTGGCCCAAAAGCGGCCACTTCGTTGGCAATATCAATGGTCGAGCGACGATTTCGCAAGAACCAGCGGGTCGCACGGCGTACCAGCCGCATTAATTCCGCCATCATGTCTTCCTGGATATCAGTACCGATTTGATAATCCAGTTCGTTGATCTGCAACCAGTGTTTTTCCAGCGCAAAAATATCCCGGGCGGCAACGTAAGCACGGGCAATATCGGCAATGCTGGCACCGGTAGATTTATGCAGCCGGTGCATAAAGGTGATGCCCATATAGTTGACCATATCGTTGGCCAGCTGGGTGGCGATGATTTCCTGGTGCAGGCGATGTCGTCCTAACTGCTCGCCAAAACGTTTGTCCAGCGCCTGTGGAAACGCCGTGGTCAGAATCTCGGCCACATAAGGGTCGGCGTAAATGTCCGGGCAGTTCAGCTGTTCTTTCAGATCGGCCTTGGTATAGGAAATCAGTACCGACAACTCGGGCAAGGTCAGGCCAGAGCCGGAGTTCTTGCGCTCGTTAAGCTGATCGTCATCGGGCAAAAATTCCAGCGCCCGGTTGAGTTTGCCCTGGCTTTCGTAGGCTTTCATCAGGCGGCTGTATTCGTCCAGCCGGGTCATGCAGTCCTTGTAGGCCAGCGAAATAGCCTGGGTCTGACGGTAATTGTTCGCCAGCACCAGCTCGGCGACATCGTCGGTCAACTCCATAAAAATGGCATTACGCTGCTTGCGGGTGAGGTCGCCGTTATCAAGCACCTCGTTCAGCATGATCTTGATATTCACTTCGTGGTCGGAGCAATCCACTCCACCAGCGTTATCGATAAAGTCGGTATAGCTGGCTCCCCCCTGCTCGGCAAATTCAATCCGCCCCAGTTGGGTTACTCCCAGGTTGCCCCCTTCCCCAATGACCTTGGCGCGTACTTCTTTGCCGTCGATACGCAGGCTGTCATTGGCCTTGTCGCCGACTTCGGAATGGCGTTCGCTACTGGCTTTGATATAGGTACCAATGCCACCATTCCACAGCAGATCCACCGGAGCCTTGAGCAAGACCCGAATAAAATCATTGGGCGCCATACGATCCTGGGTAATGCCAAAGCGCTGTTTCATCGGCAAGGATATGGCAATACTTTTGGCGGAACGCAAAAAGACACCGCCGCCTTTTGAAATCAGCTGGCTGTTGTAGTCCGCCCAGGAAGATCGTGGTAATTCAAACAGACGCTTGCGTTCTGCAAAGCTGGCTTTCGCATCCGGCGTCGGGTCGATAAAAACATGCATATGGTTAAACGCCGCCACCAGGCAAATATGCTCCGATTGCAACATACCGTTGCCAAATACATCCCCGGCCATATCCCCAATACCAACGACCGTCACATCCTGCTCTTGCACGTTATGGCCACGTTCGCGAAAATGCCGCTGTACTGACACCCAGGCACCCCGGGCGGTGATGCCCATTTTCTTGTGGTCATAACCAATCGAGCCACCAGAGGCAAAGGCATCTCCCATCCAGAAGCCGCGACTGACGGCGATCTCGTTGGCGATATCCGAAAATGTTGCGGTCCCCTTGTCGGCCGCCACCACCAGGTAAGGGTCATTACCATCGTGGCACACAACCCCTTCCGGTGAGCAGGGTTGACCCTCAACCAGGTTGTCGGTGACATCCAGCAGTGCACTGACAAAAATCTTGTAACAGCGGATACCTTCTGCCATAACGGCATCACGGCCACCGTCCTTGGGCAGCTGCTTGGCAACAAAACCCCCTTTGGCTCCGACCGGCACAATCACGGCATTCTTGACCTGTTGCGCCTTGACCAGTCCCAGCACTTCGGTACGGAAATCATCAATACGATCAGACCAGCGCAAGCCGCCACGAGCCACCTTGCCGCCACGCAGGTGCACCCCTTCTACCACGGGTGAGTAAACAAAAATCTCGAACATCGGCTTCGGCAACGGCATATCACCGATCAAGTCCGGGTTCATTTTCAGGGCGATATAGGGCTTGGTCTGGCCGTCGTCATCCAGTTGGAAAAAGTTGGTGCGCAAGGTGGCCTTGATCAGCTCACAGTAACGACGAATGGTGCGATCTTCATTAAGCTGGCGCACGTCATCCAGACTGTCGAGTATTTGCTGTTCAATTCTGCCGGTATCGGTCTCCCGCTGTTCGGCACCGTCCTGATCCAGACCAAAACGGCTATGAAACAGTTTCACCAACAAGGTGCTGAGCGGGATATAACGACACAGGGTTTCGGCAATATAGGATTCCGATATGCCAAAACGAATCTGTTTCATATAACGGGCGTAGGCCCGCAACAAGGCAATATCTTTCCAGTCCATCTGGGCACCCAATACCAGCCGGTTAAAGGCGTCGTTCTCTGAGCGACCTTCCCAGGTAGCACGGAACGAATCCTGAAACAGGTTTTTGACATCGGTAATACTGATGCTGTCGGCCAGGGTATATTGCAGCAAAAAGTTGTGAATCCAGACGACTTCGCCATTCTGGCAAACTATCTCGTACGGGTGTTCGCCCAGTACCCGCAACCCCAGGTTTTCCAGTACCGGAATCACATCCGACAGCGGCAGAATCGAACCACGATGAAACAGTTTGAAACGCAAGTGGTCGCCATTTTCTTCCAGCTGACGGTAAAAACTCATCGACAGCTGGCCAGGCTGCTGTTTCAGCAAGGATTCCATATGCTGGATATCGGCCACCGCCGTACGGGCGCCAAAACTTTCCCGATAACCGGCCGGAAAGGCGGTGCGGTAGGTGTGATACTGGCGATTGCCCAGCTCTTCTCCTACCTGTTCAATCAGCGCATCATGCAAATCATCCGGCCACGAGCGCACCACCTGACGGATTTTGCGTGATACCCGGGCATCGTCAAAGCTGTTGTCGCGCTCCGGATCAAGCCGCAAGGTGTACTGCGCCCGCGCCAGTACCGACTCAGAAAAATAGGTTGTTGATTCAATATCTTGCGGCTCGAATTCGGCCTGTAACACCCCTTCGATCCGTTGCCGCAGTTCGGTGTTGTAAATGTCCCGCGGCACATACACCAGGCAGGAAACAAACTTGCTGTAGGTGTCACGACGCAAGTAAACCCGGGTCTGGCGCCGTTCCTGGATATTCAGAATACTGATGGCGGTCTTGTACAGCTGTTCCGCCGATGACTGGAACAACTCATCACGGGGGTACACTTCCAGAATACGATCCAGCTCTTTGCCGCTGTGACTGCCGGCGTCAAATCCCGCCTGCGCCCGTACTTGTGCCAACTTGTTACGAACGATAGGGATATTGTTCGGGCTTTCGATATACACCATGGAGGTATACAGCCCCATAAAACGCACGCCGCCAATGACCTCACCATCGTCGTTATAACGTTTAACCACCACATAATCAGGGTATACCGGACGATGAACACGACTGCGAACGCCGGATTTCATAAAACTGACCGGGCAACGGCCGGTAATAAATTCCTGAATTTCGTCCGACAAGTCGTGCAGCTTCAGCCGCGTCCGGTCGGTCTTGTTGCGAAACAGGAATGAGCCCAACCCCTGTTCACTGTCGCGCACCACAAAGCGGTCGTCGCCTTTCTGTTCAAAATGGAATTCATCCGAAGCCAGAAAGGTAAAGTGGCCTTTTTCCAGCCATTGCAGAAAGGCCAGCCCCTCTTCGGCACCCTCCACCTGAACACTGGCCAGGTGGTCGCTCACGACGTGAAGCCGCTGGGTAATGGCAGCAAAGCTGTCGACGCAACAGCGAACTTCTTCCAGCACCGAATGCAGCGATTCGGTCAGGTGTTGCAGCACGGCCTTGTCGGAGTGATGATCAAACTCAATATAGATAATGGCTTCAGCTACCTTGCCCTGACCCGGCTGGCTCCAGTCGGATTCGGTATTCAGATGGCCATCGCGATCCCGCGTAGCATGCAGCACACAGTACTGGATGGTATGCAGCGACATCTGATGGGCGTTCAG
Organism: Oceanobacter sp. 4_MG-2023; assembly: GCF_030689165.1. Classification (NCBI taxonomy): domain Bacteria; kingdom Pseudomonadati; phylum Pseudomonadota; class Gammaproteobacteria; order Oceanospirillales; family Oceanospirillaceae; genus Oceanobacter; species Oceanobacter sp. 4_MG-2023. The sequence goes on from NZ_JAUYVV010000005.1 coordinate 123,481, forward strand.
TTGCATCCGCACGGAATCCACCAGAAACGGCATGTCCTGACACACCACTTCCACCACAGTGTGTAACGACTGCCAGCCGTGATTCTCATGATCCGGGTTAAATACCCGTACCTTGACTTCATTGGCTTGCCGCTGCTGAATAAAATGCCAACTCGACAGGGTCGCCCCGTACACATCGGCAATCGGACGCACAAGCCATTCGTCGACCGGTGCGTTAGCGTAATAAATATCGGCAAAACGGCTTAATACCGCGGCCTGGGTGGGTGAATTGCGGTCCATAATCGTGTTGTGCAAGGCAGTCAGCATGGGAACTATCCAATTCGGTCGTCATGTTTACTTCAGAGTAACATTGCTGACAATTAGTTGCGTGATATCCGTGCTACTAACCATCCGATCGCCGCAGTGATTCTTGCACTGCGCTTGAACTTACTGCATCTGCCCCCATCTGAGCGACAGCGTCATCGACTCTCGCCAGTCATCCATGGCCGCTCTGATTGCTTTGAATCGTAATATGACAGGAATATTCCATGACCCAGCAAGAAGGATTTCAACGTCTTCGTACCACTTTGCAGCGCCAGATTATTGGCCAGCCTCATCTGGTTGACCGTTTGCTGATTGCTCTGCTCAGTGATGGACATCTGTTAGTGGAAGGTGCTCCGGGGCTGGCCAAAACCAAGGCCATCAATGCCCTGGCGCAAAACATGGAAGGCGATTTCAAACGTATCCAGTTCACTCCGGACTTGCTGCCCGGTGATATTACCGGCACCGAAATTTACCGCCCCGAGCACCATAATTTTGAGTTTCAGCCCGGGCCGATTTTCCATAACCTGATTCTGGCCGACGAAATCAACCGCGCACCAGCCAAGGTGCAAAGCGCCTTGCTCGAAGCCATGGCCGAACGGCAAGTAACCGTTGCCGGTGTCACCCGGCCATTACCGGCGCTGTTTTTGGTAATGGCCACCCAGAACCCGATTGAGCAAGAGGGCACCTACCCACTGCCCGAAGCCCAGCTCGACCGTTTTATCATGCATGTCCGGATCGATTACCCGGATGCCGACGCCGAGCTGAAAATCCTGCGGCTGGCCCGCGGCGAAGCCATGGATAACCCAACCGACGCTCTGCCAGCCTTGAGCCAGCAAGATATTCTCAGCGCCCGCCAGGCAGTGTTGTCGTTACATATGAGCGAAGCCGTTGAGCAATATATTGTGCAACTGGTGATGGCCAGCCGGAACCCCGACCGTTACAACGCCGAGCTGGCCAACTGGATTGAGTACGGCGCCAGTCCCCGTGGCACCATCGCGCTTGAACGCTGCGCCCGCAGTCACGCCTGGTTACAGGGCCGCGATTACGTCAGCCCGGATGATGTCCAGGCAGTCGCCCACGATGTTCTGCATCATCGCCTGATACTGAGCTTTGAAGCTGAAGCCAGCGGCAAAACGACCGATCAGGTGATCGATACGCTGCTGTCCCTGGTTCCCGTGCTCTGACAGGCAGACTCTCATGCGCTATTCCAACGACCCGACCCTGAGCCTGTTTCATCACGGCAGTCAGCTCAACCCTGCCCAGCTGATTCGTCTCAGCCAGCTGGCTCGCCATATCCCGTTAAAAAAACAGCAACGGATACTCAGCAGTCGGGCAGGCAACCATGTATCACGGGTTAAAGGACGTGGCCTCGACTACGCCGAAAACCGCCAGTATCTGCCCGGTGATGATATTCGGGCGATGGACTGGCGCGTCACGGCCCGGACGGGTAGCCCACATATCAAGGTCTATCAGGAAGAAAAAGAACGGCCGGTCCTGCTGGTCACTGACTTGCGTGCCAGCATGAATTTTGGCAGTCGCCGCACGCTGAAACAGTTGTTAGCTGCCGATCTGACGGCCCTGCTGGGCTGGGCTGCCATCGCAGAAGGCAGTCGCCTTGGTGCCCTGCTGTTTAATGATAACGACGAACTCGATCTGCGGCCCAAGCCAGGTCGGCGTCAGCAACTGCACATTATCAACAGTCTGGCGACCCTGTACGACACCCGGCCACCGGGCAGTCATGTTCCAGCTTCAGCCCCGGCGTCACCCCAGCAACGAATCACCGATATGTGCCTGCATTTACGCCGTATCGCCAAGCCCGGCAGCAGTATCTACTTTATCAGTGACTGGCACGGCATGAATGCCGATGCCGAAGCACAGCTGTTCACCCTCAGTCGCCATTGCGACCTGACGGCGATCCAGATTTATGACCCACTTGAAGCCCGCTTGCCAGCCAGCGGCTGGCTGACGCTGACCAATGGCCAGCGCCGTGACCTGATTAACAGCTCCTCACAACGCCAGCAGCACAGCCACCAGCAACGCTTTGAGCAGCAGCAACAGCAATTGCAGCAACATATGCTGCGGCTGCAGATGCCCTTGTTGACCCTGTCAACCGCCGACGAGCCGTTACCGAGCCTGCTGGCCGGGTTGGGTTTAACCAAAGTCACAGGAGGTTAACCATGGCAACCAGCCCTACCCTACCAGCCGCAACCAACCCACTGGCCAGTCCGGCTCCCTCACTGCCACTGGCCGACATTCACTTGCCCGATCCAGTGTCAAGCTGGCCCGCACCGGGATGGTGGCTGCTGGGACTGGTTGTACTGGTCGCCGTCGCGGTGGCTTGCTACGTCGGCTACCAGCAATTATGGCGACCGTACCGGCAGCGGCAAAAACAGCGGGCCATCCAGCAGGCTTTGCAGGCCCGGCTGCAACAGGCCAGAGCCGACTGGCACCAGCATCAACAGGCCGGGCGTTATATTGCCGACCTGCAAACCACACTGAAACTCTGGTGTCGGCATTACGCCCCAGAGGCAATGACGTTACATGGCGCGGCCTGGCTCACTTTTTTACAAGGTCGCCAGGCGGAATCTCTTTTCGACAGCAGCGACAGTCGCTTGCTACAGCACGGGCATTACGCGCCGCTCACTGATATTCGTGACGAACAACTGGACACCTTATACCAGCATCTGACTCACTGGCTGGCCAACGCTACAGCCCCGGAAGCAGCCCCAGAAACAGCGCCGCAAACGATTCAGGAAACGACCGCCACTCGTCCTATCCCCCGGCAACAGGAGTCACGCGGATGAACTGGTTTTCACTTGATGCCCTGGCTTCACTGGAATGGTACTGGCCCTGGGCCTTTGTACTGTTGCCGCTGCCATTACTGATCCGCTTCCTGCTCCCGGCCATCAAGCCGGAACAGGCTGCCCTGCGCGTCAGCCAGCTGGATGACTGGACTGGCCAACACAGCAATGATCAACAGCGCCACACCAGTGCCTGGCTGGTTCTGGCGAGTATCAGTCTGATCTGGTGTTTGCTGGTAACGGCCCTGGCGCGACCTTATCAACTGGGTGATGCTGTTGCCCTGCCCACCAGCGGTCGAGACCTGTTATTGGCCGTCGATATTTCCGGCAGCATGCAACGTGAAGACATGGTGATTAATGGTCAGCAGGTTGATCGCCTGAGCGCCGTTAAAAACGTCGTGGAGCAGTTTATCGATCAACGTCAGGGCGACCGGCTGGGTCTGATTCTGTTTGGTTCCAACGCCTACATCCAGACGCCACTGACCTTTGACCGCCAGACCGTACGCCAGTATCTGTTGGAAGCCCAGATTGGCCTCGCCGGTGAGCAAACCGCGATTGGTGATGCCATTGGTCTTGGCATCAAACGCCTGCTCAGTCATCCCGCCGACAGCCGGGTAATGGTGTTGCTGACCGATGGGGCCAATACCGCCGGCGAAATCGAACCATTACGTGCCGCTGCCCTGGCCGCTGACAACCAGGTACGGATCTACACCATTGCCCTGGGAGCCGACTCCATGGTGGTACCCGGCCTGTTTGGTAATCGTCGGGTCAACCCGTCCCGCGATCTGGATGAGCCCACTCTGACCGAGATCGCCCGACAAACCGGCGGGACTTTCTTTCGTGCCCGTAATATCGACGAGCTGAACCAGATTTACGGGCTGATCGACCAACTGGAACCAACCGAAAAAGACCCGGAAATATTCCGGCCACAACGCAGCCTGTACGACCAGCCGCTAGGACTGGCGCTGGTGTTATCGCTGTTACTGGCGCTGGCACGCAGCGTTGATTTTATCGCGCTGCAGCAGCGGCTGCGCCATGCCGGTTCACGAGGTAAATAGCCGTTGTGATGGATTCTAACCTGATGACCAGTTTTCATTTTCTGCGCCCTGAATGGCTTTGGTTGCTGCTACCAGCAGCCCTGTTACTGTGGCAAAACCATCGCCGCCAACTGCAATCCGGCCAGTGGCAAACCCTGATGGACCCACAGCTGCTGGACTATATGGTGGAGCAGCAACCGGCCCAGGGACGCCGCCCCGGACTGATCTGGCTGGCACTGGGATGGTTACTGGCCACTCTGGCCATGGCTGGGCCAAGCTGGGAGAAACTGCCCCAACCCGTATACAAGAACCAACACATACTGGTGATTCTGCTGGATATGTCGTATTCCATGGCCGCCCAGGATATCAAGCCGTCACGGACTGAACGGGCGTTGCAAAAAATCACCGATATTCTCAACAGCCGCCGGGACGGACAAACCGCCCTGATCACCTACGCCGGTGACGCCCATACCGTCACCCCGGTCACCAACGACAGCGGCACCATTGCCAACCTGCTTCCAGCGCTGTCACCTTTTATCATGCCCAGCCCGGGCAGCCGCCCGGACCGCGCCATCGAGCTGGCACAACAACTGGTGCAAGACAGTGGCTACCAGCGGGCTGACCTGCTGCTGATTACCGACGGTATCCAGCCCAGAGACGTTGACCGCATCCAGCAGGTGCTGGATCAAAGGCATTTCCACCTTGGGGTGATCAGCCTTGGCAGCCCTCAAGGGGCACCGATTCCCCTGCCCTCCGGCGGCTTTTTACAAGACAGCAACGGCAGTATTGTATTGCCAGGTCTGGATACCCGACCACTGGATGCATTACAGCAACAGCTGGGTATTCCCTGGCACGCCATCAGCTTGCTTGACGACGACTGGCAAGCCGTTACACCAGCAGCGGCAACCCCGGATTCCCATACCAACCCTGAAGCAAAACACTCGGACCAGAACAACAGTCTGAACCACAGTCAGAGTCAGCCATCCTTCGACCGCTGGCTGGATGAGGGCTTTTGGTTGCTACTGATCATATTGCCTCTGGCGCTGGCCGGATTCCGCCGAGGAGTATTAAGCAGCTGGTGCCTGGTCTTACTCTTGCCGCTCGGGTTGTTATCATCTCCACCCGGCTATGCGGAAACCACCGACAGCAGCGCCAACACTGGCAGTCGCTGGCAAGACTGGTGGTCAACACCGGATCAACAGGGTGCCCGCTTACTGGACACCGACCCGGCCGCCGCGGCCAGCAAGTTTGAAGACCCGGCCTGGCGTGGTACCGCCGCCTATCGAGCCGGTGACTATCAGGCAGCGGTCGACGCTTTTGCCAACGACCCCAGTGCCACCGGCCACTACAATCTGGGCAACGCACTGGCGCAACAGGGCCGCTACGAGGATGCCTTGGCGGCCTACGACAATGCCCTGCAACAGCAGCCCGACATGGAAGATGCCCGCAAGAACCGGGAGATAGTTGAACAGGCACTGAAACAGCAGCAGGACCAGCAAGATCAGAAAAGTCAGGATCAGCAGCAAGATCAGGATAATCAGGGACAACAACAAGACCAGCAAAACCAGCAAAACCAGCAGGGCCAGAATGGTCAGAATGGTCAGGATCAACCGTCCTCGGACTCGTCCTCAAAGAATGCCGATCAGTCCGGTGAGCCGTCTTCCGAGCCACAGCAATCCAGCGAACAACCCAGCGAGCAATCGCCGTCTGACGCCGATAACGATGGCCAGTCAGATCAGCAACCCGGCCAGGATCAGCAGCCGTCTCAGGAATCATCACCAGAAGACGCCGACGACCAGACCAGCGACGACCAGACCAACAAAGACCAGGCTAACAACGACACACCAGCCAACAACCAGGCACCACAGCGCGCGCTTGGGGATATTCCCAGCGATAGCCTCGAACACTTGAGCCCAGAAGAACAAGCCAGCCTGCGCCAATGGCTTAACCGGGTGCCCGACCAGCCCGGCCAGCTGCTGCAACGCAAGTTTTTATATCAGTATTCCCAGCAATCCAAAGATCAGCCGCCAGAGGATGTTTTATGGTAAATCAGCGAGAATTCCGGCTGATGGCCCGCCCCGTTGTCGCCCAAGCCCAAGCTAAAGCCACCCCTGCCCACCAAAGGGGCACGGCTCGTTCACTGCACTCGCTATGGCTACTGCTAGCCCTGCTCCTGATCAGCCCGCGCCTGCTGGCCGACAGCTTTACCGCCAGTGTCGATCGCAGCCAGCTGTCGGAACAGGAAACCCTGCAACTGACCCTGACCCACGATCCGCAAATACTCTTTGGTTCCCCCGACCTGAGCGCCATCCGGCAAGACTTTGAGATTGTGCAAGGGCCCAACCGCATGAACAGCATGCGCTCGGTCAATGGCGAAAGCAGCTCTCGCACCGAATGGACCCTGACCCTGATGCCCAAACGTACCGGTGCCCTGACCATTCCGGCGATTGAGTTTAAAGGTGAACGCAGTCAACCTCTGACCATTACGGTCAAGCCGCTGTCCGACAGCGTGCGCGAACAGGCCAGCCAGCAGGCATTTTTCGATATCCAGCTGGACCAGCAACCTGAATATTATGTCCAGGGCCAAATCCTCTACACCGAAAAGCTTTATTACCGCGTTAATCACCGCGATGCCAATCTCAGTGAATTGCAGGTAGAAGATGCTCGGGTCGAGATGCTGGGAGACCCGAAACATTACACCAGCATGATTAATGGTGAACGGGTCGGCGTCTACGAACGGCGTTATGTGATTTATCCAGAAAAAGCGGGCACCCTGGTGATTCCCGGGCAACGTTTTCAGGCTCTGGGAATTGTGCAAAACGGCAACGACCCCTGGGACCGTCAGCGCACCATGATTTCGGCCGTGACCCGGCCACTGGAGCTGGAGATTTCGCCGATTCCTGCCAACTATCCGGCTGCTCCCTGGCTACCCGCCCAACAGCTCAGCCTGACGGAGCAGTTCAGTGCCGACCCGACCCAATGGCAGGTTGGCGAGCCCATTACCCGGACGTTGATTATCCGCACCGAAGGCATGTCGGCCAGCCAGGTGGTATTACCCGATTTACCCCAACCGGCTGGCATGAAGCAGTACCCGGATCAGTCAGAGTATCAGGATACCCCCGGGGAGCACGGCTTCAGTGGCCAGTTCCAGCAAGCCATTGCCATGGTGCCAACAGCAGCAGGGACCGTCGTCCTGCCGGAGATACGTTTGCCATGGTGGAACACTCATACCAATCAACTGGAATACGCCACACTGCCTGCGCGTACCGTGACGGTATCAGCAGACCCGGCCCAGACTGTCCCAGGTGCACCCAGTGGGATGACAGCCAACCAGCCCCCATCCCAGAGCAGTGCAGCCAGCACGACTCTTAATAACAACACCGCTCTCAGCAATACCAACCCGGGCACCACAATGGCCGGTGCTGCCACCACCCAGGGTATGACTACCATCGGCATTATTGGCTGGGTAGTGGCGCTATTACTGCTGTGCAGTCATCTGTTGTTGCTGTACTGGTGGAAATTCCGCTCGCCACAGCCAACCACACAGGCCAACCAAACGGTTAACAGGGATAAAACGCCGGCCGCCAGCTGGGCAACGCTAACACGGGCGTGTAATCAGGGAACCATGGGAGAAATACGCGCCGCGCTACTGAACTGGCTGGCAACAGAGATGGCGAGCAGTGGTATCAGCCGTATCGATCAGCTGGCCAGCCGGGCTGGCGATCCTGAGCTGGTTCGCAGCTTGCAGCAACTGGACGCCAGCTTGTATGCACCGGAAAACGACCGTTCGAACCTGGATGGCAAACAGCTACTGCGCCAGCTGACACACTGGCGTCAACAGCAAGGTCGCACACAGGCTGGTTCCGGTTCATTGCACGACAGTCTGTATCCATCCTGATACAACGTCCTGAGATAACAGCCAAAAATAACGTTCTGGAATAACCAACGATAGATAACGCTAGATAACGATGGCTGTAGCCCGGCGGTTTTTATTCGACCACCAGCCCATGCTCAGCCAACACAGCCAGCAGGCGGGCTTCATCCCAGACACTGACGCCAAGATTATTGGCCTTGGTCAATTTGGAACCCGCCTTGTCTCCCGCCACCAGAAAATCGGTTTTGGCCGATACACTGCCCGTTACCTTGACTCCCAGTGTTTGCAAATGTGCCTTGGCTTGCTCACGGGACAAGGCCGACAGGGTGCCGGTAATCACCGCGGTTTGCCCGGCCAAAGGCAATGCATCGGCCTCTGACGGCTGCACCGGTTCGGCTTCTGGCCAGACCAGCCCGGCCTGTTGTAATTGCTCGATCACCGTCCGGTTGTGGGCTTCGGCAAAAAAGTTGACCACATGACTGGCCACCACGGTGCCAACATCGGACACCTCCAGCAGTTGTTCAACACTGGCATCCATAATCGCCTGCAAAAAGCCGAAGTGATCGGCCAGACTTTGCGCCGTCACCACACCGACCTCCCGGATACCCAGGGCATACAAAAACCGTCCCAGAGTGGTCTGCCTGGCCTTGTCGAGGGCCGCCAGTACATTGGTGGCCGATTTCTCGCCCATTCGCTCCAGGCCCGACAACTGCTCCAGTGTCAGGTGGAACAGGTCGTCGACAGAATCGATCAGGTTGGCAGCCACCAGTTGTTCTATCAGTTTGTCGCCCAGACCTTCTACATCCAGAGCCTTGCGTGAGGCAAAGTGCTTGATGGCTTCTTTGCGTTGTGCGGCACATACCAGCCCGCCAGTACAACGAGCTACGGCTTCGCCTGCGACCTTTTCAATCAGCGAGTCACACACCGGACAGCGATCAGGCATGACAATCGCTTCGGTCTGCGGCGGCCGTTCTGCCATCACCACGGAAACAATCTGTGGAATCACGTCACCGGCCCGACGAATAATAACGGTATCCCCAATCCGTACTTCCAGCCGGGCGACTTCGTCCATATTGTGCAGCGTGGCATTACTGACGATAACTCCTGCGACTTGCACTGGCTGCAGGCGGGCTACAGGGGTTACAGCACCAGTGCGGCCAACCTGAAAATCCACCCCGATCAAACGGGTCATCTGCTCCAGTGCCGGAAACTTGAAGGCAATCGCCCAGCGTGGTGCCCGGGCCACAAAGCCCAGCTGCTGTTGTAAAGCCAGATCGTTTACCTTGAATACCGAACCATCTATTTCATAGTCCAGCTGATGGCGTTTCTCACCTAACAGCCGATAGCATTGCAGTGCCGGTTCCAGACCGCTGGCAAGACGGGTTTCCGGATTGATACGGATACCCCACCCCTGAATCTGATCCAGCACGCCCCGGTGGGTTGCCGCCAGTTCAAATTCGTCCGAGACGATCCCAACGCTGTAGGCACAAAATTCCAGTGGCCGTTGTGCTGTAATGGCAGAGTCGAGCTGACGCAACGAGCCGGCGGCAGCATTACGTGGATTGGCAAACACCTTGCTGCCGCTGGCTCTGGCCTTGGCGTTGTAGGCCTCAAAGCCGGCCTTGGGCATATAGACTTCGCCACGGACTTCGATACGCTGCGGCCAGTTCTCGCCTTGAAGGCGCAAGGGCACATTCTTGATCGTGCGGACATTCCGGCTAATGTCTTCACCGGTCTGGCCATCGCCACGGGTCGCCGCCCGTACCAACAGGCCATTTTCATACAGCAAGCTGACCGCCAGACCATCCAGCTTTGGTTCACACACCAGTTCAATATCGGTGGTGGTTTTCAGTCGATCCTGCAGGCGCTGGTAAAACGCGGCGAACTCTGTTTCGTTCATGGCGTTATCCAGCGACAGCATTGGCATTTCGTGCCGGATCTGGTCAAACGATGATAACGGTTCGGCACCGACACGCTGGGTGGGTGAGTCTGTGGTAACCAGCTCCGGGAACTGTGCTTCCAGCTGCTGTAACTCCCGCATCAGGCGGTCGTATTCGGCATCGGGAATCAGCGCTTCATCCAGAGTGTAATAACGATAGTTGTGGTCGTTGATTTGCTGACGCAGCTGTTGAATACGGATACTGGCTTCGTTTGCTAACACGACGTCTTGGGAGGTATCGGAGGGCATGACTTTCTGGCTCACACTGGCAGGCGCGGTGCGTGCCGCGCCTGAAGGAATGGGTTGTACACACTGGTGACGCTAGCGCCGCCGGCCTGCTGCCGCCTGTTTTTTGGCCAACAGTGCTTGTCGACGTTCATATTCAAGAATTTGCTGACGATCGTGCTCTACCGTTTGTTTGGTAAAGGTACTGAGCGTGCCATCCTTGAGTTCGGCATTCAGGTGATCGGCCAGCAGCCGCGCCATTTCAGACATGGCCTGATAGGCTTCCAACGGGCGCTTGGCACCTGGCAGGCTTAAAAAGAACGTTAATCCGGCAAAATTCTCATCGGCCATGGTGGCCGGATCAAAGATGCCGGGTTCGTAAGTCTGGGCAATTGAAAACTGGATCGCCCCCTGACCGTCGGCTTCTTCAAAGCGGTGAAATATTTTTTCTTCGCCGTAACGCAGGTCACAGCCATCAAACAGGTGTAAGAGTGCCAGACCGGAAAATCCTGCCTCATCCCGAGCACGGGCGTGCACAACCAGTACGACTTCTGCTGCAGCGCGACTGGACAGCTGTTCAGCATTCTCGCCAGCATAAATAATCAACTCACTGCCCTGATCCGCACCCTGTTCTTCTTGCAGGGCAATCTCATCTTCAAGATGTGGCTGCTGGTCGTCCTCTGCCTGACTGTCAGCCAATGTGGTGTCGGCTTCCTCATGACTGGTTTCGTACCCAGTCGATATGGCCGCCTGTTCTTCTGTCCTGGCCTCTGGCTCGATAATCACTTCCTGCTCACCCAGCGCTTCGACGGTCATCAACAGCGGTACGGATTCATCCAGATTCACCGGCTGGGCTTTGGGGATGATGGCGGCCGGTGGCTGCTCGTCGGTTGACTGGTCTATTTCCTGGCTACGGGCATTCAGCCAGCTTTCAATATTGTCTTGCAAGCCCTGTTCTTCTGTACTCCCGGTCTCGGGTTCCAGAACATCGGTACGGGGAGCAGCCAGATCGTCACGGTCACTGGCCCAGGCCTCGGGAACAAAAGCGTCGATATCCCCCGGGTTGTCTGTATTGCCGGAGTCGCTGGCCGTTATCGGGTCATCCTCGGATTCAGAATCCTCCACTACCCGAAAACGCCCACCCGGTAACTCAGGGTTGTGATTATCTTGCGGAAATTTGAAATTCTTGTTGATGTCCAGCTTCAGTGCCATCGCCCGGGCACGCTTCATTCGCCGTATGCCATCCACTACGATCGTCACGACTGCCAGTAACCCCAGCAAAATCATGACCGTTTTCCAGGTCAGTTCCATAACGCCCTCTTCGTCTGTGTATTATCGGGCAACTGGATTTGGTGTCTCATAAAACCCGTTGTAGGTTGCCCGCTGTATTCTGTTGTTGATTGCGCCCTTTCTGACGCCCGGCAGCTTAACGCTTACTGTTCGATCATTTCTGCCGCCGCTTCGACATCAACAGAAACCAGCCTGGACACGCCAGGCTCCTGCATGGTGACACCCAGTAATCGGGATGCCATTTCCATTGCGATTTTGTTGTGGGTAATAAATATAAATTGCACCTTGTCTGACATTGCCTTTACCAGTTTGGCATAACGTCCGACATTGGCATCATCCAATGGTGCGTCTACTTCATCGAGCATACAAAACGGCGCCGGATTCAGCTGGAAGATGGAAAATACCAGTGCGATTGCCGTTAATGCTTTTTCACCGCCCGACAGCAAGTGAATAGTGCTGTTTTTCTTGCCCGGAGGCCGCGCCATAATGGCTACGCCTGTGCTCAGCAAGTCATCATCGGTCAGGTCCAACCAGGCATGCCCACCACCAAATACCTTGGGAAACAGGTCGGCCAGGCCGTGGTTGATTTTATCAAAGGTCTCTTTGAATCGGGTACGGGTCTCACGGTCAATTTTATGAATGGCGCTTTCCAATGTTGCCAGCGCGGTTTCCAGATCGTTACTCTGGGTATCCAGATACACTTTACGTTCTGACTGCAGTCGATATTCATCGATGGCCGCCAGGTTGATATTGCCAAGACGCCGAATGCGTTCACCCAGGTCAGACAGGTCTTGCTGCCAACGTTCGGGGTCCGCTTCTTCTGGCATATTGTCCAGCACGTCTTTCAGGGTCAGTTTTTCTTCCTGCAGCTGTTCGATCAGCCCTTGGCGACGAATATCCAGCGCCTGACATTCCAGTCGTACGGCTTCCAGCTGGTTACGCACTTCCAAGGCCTGTTGTTCTGCCTGACCACGCTGTTGCTCCAGCTGCCGCAATCCGGTTTCTGTGCTTTCCAGCTGGCTACGGGCTGCCTGTACCTGCTGTTCTGCCTGTTGGCGTCGGGTTAACAGTTGTTGCAGTTCTGATTTTAACTGCTCCAGATCAATATTATGATCTTGCGTTTGGCTTGACAGTATAGCCTTTTTTCTTCCACGCCACTGTTCCAGCTGCGCCTGTAACCTCTGTAGTGCCGTGTTTAGCGACTGAATACGGCTATCCAGTTCACGTTGTCCCAATGCGGCCTGATGAGCGGCTTGCTGTTGTTGTTGCAATAATGCCCGTGCATCATCCAATTGTTGCTGTTTGCTGTCTCGCTGCTGCAGCAGTTGGTCACGCTCATCGCCATATTGTTCAATCGCGGCATTGGCTTCTTGCCATTGCAGCCGGGTTTCTTCCAGTTCTTCTTGCAAAAATGCCTGTTGTTCACGGGCTTCCGCCAGGTCGTCATCGATACGCCGGCTTCGTTGTGCCGCCTGTTCGGCCCGGGCCTGGTGGGCTGACAGCTGGGTTTGTAGTGTCATCAACTGGCTGTTGACCTGCTGCCATTCCCGTTGGGCATTGTCCCGTTGCTGTTCCAGGCCACGCAAGCGCATCCGCGCTGCTTCGTAATCGGCTTCCCACTCTTCCACGTCCATATCCAGCTGGTCCCATTGCTCCAGCAACAGTTCCAGCTCTTGCTGGCGACCCAGAACACTGCCCTGGCTTTCGTCCTGGCGTTGTACCCGTATCCAGTCACGGCCAACCCGTACTGCGTCGGCAGTGATCCAGCTTTCTCCGACGGCCAGCTGGTGACGCTGCGCCAGGGCCTGGTCAAGGGAGTCTATGGTGCGTACGGAGGCCAACAGGTCGTCCAGCGGATAAGCACACTGTACCCGTTGCAGCAGGGAGTCCGGGGCCAGCGCGGTATTGCTCGCATCAACGGCGGAGTCGGACCAGAGCACCAGGCTGCCTTCCTGCAAGCTGTCCAGCCATTGGCTGGCGGCGTCCAGATTATCGATCACCAGCGCTTGCAAGTAGTCCCCCAGGACTGCTTCCACTGCGTCTTCCCAGCCTCGTTCAACCTGCAGCCGTTCTGCCAGTCGGGGTTTGCGCGCCAGCTGACGGCTTTCCAGCCAACGGGCCATGGCATCGCTGCCTTGCCCCAGTGCGGCTTTTTGCAGCGCTTCCAGTGTTGCCTTGCGATTGCTGAGGGTGTTGAGTTGCTGGCGACCGGTTTCTATTTGCTGTCGTTGTTGCTCGATCTCGCCCCGAACTCGCTCAGCCTGTTCTTTACTGCTGTCGGCACGCTGTTGCTGGTCTTCTGCTTGCAGCTCGTATTCGCTCACTTCTTCTTGCAGCAGCTGGATTTCATCCTGTTCCGGGCTGTTCTGTAGTTGCTGTTGCTCGCTTTGCAATTTTTGTAGCTGTTGCTGCAAGCGCGTCAGTTGCTGCTCCAGGGATTGGATCCGGGTCTGGGCAACGTCGGCCTGACGGGCTGGCTCACCCGCCCGTTGGGTAAACTGTTGCCAGTCATCCTGCCAACGGGCTTGCTCATGTTCGGCGTCTTCGAGCTGCTCTTTGGCTTGCTGTAGTAACTCGTCCAACAGTTCCTGTTCCGGTGCCTGTTGCAGACGCTCGGCTTCCAGCTGATCCAGTTGCTGCTGATCGGCTTCCAGGGCGATCTGGCAGGCTTCCAGCTCACGTTCGGCTTCGGCCAGATTACGGCTCAGTTCCTGCGACATTTGCGACTGGTGTTCTATTTTTTGTTCCTGGCGGGCAATCAGGGCACCGACTTCATAAAACTGGCCCTGCACTTCCTGAAACTGTTCGTTGTGTTCCGTTTGTTGTAGCCGTAACGATTCGGTTGTGGTGTCGATGCGCACCTGCTCGGATCGATACGCTTCCAGACGTGTATCCAGCTCACTGATCAATAACTCGCGCTGGCAGTACTCCTGATCCAGTTGCTGCCATTTCAGTGCCTGCAACTGGGCTTTTTTCTGCCGCTCTTCGGCTTTGAGTGCCTTGTATTTTTCCGCGGCCTCCGCCTGGCGCTGCAGATGCCCCAGTTGGCGGGTCAGTTCGTCGCGAATATCCTGCAGGCGTTCGAGGTTTTCCTGCGTGCGGCGCATGCGGTTTTCGGTATCACGGCGGCGGTCTTTATAACGGGAGATACCCGCCGCTTCTTCAACGTAAATCCGCAGTTCTTCCGGTTTGGCTTCAATCAGGCGGGAGATCATGCCCTGTTCGATAATGGCGTAGGAACGAGGCCCCAGGCCAGTCCCCAGAAACAGGTCGGTAATGTCTTTACGGCGACAGCGGCTGCCATTCAGAAAGTAGGTAGACTGGCCATCCCGGGTAACCTGGCGACGGACGCCAATTTCGGTGTAGGCCGCATATTCTCCCCGCAGCGTCTGGTCGCTGTTGTCAAAAATCAGGTCAACGCTGGCTTTGCCTACCGGCTTGCGCTCGGAAGAACCATTAAAGATAACGTCGGTCATCGAGTCGCCACGCAGGTATTTGGCTGAGCTTTCGCCCATCACCCAGCGCACCGCATCAATGGTGTTGGATTTGCCGCACCCATTAGGGCCAACGATACCGGTCATATTGGTATCAAAGCTGACCGTGGTGGAGTCGACAAAAGATTTGAAGCCAGAGAGTTTGATGGCCTTCAGGCGCATAGGAATCCGGTGGAGTTGGGCTGTACAGGGCAACAGCCCGAATAATACGCAATATTAATTGGAAGTGGCTAATCACGCCACTTCTACAGCGTCAGATTGACTCTTTCTGTGCATTGGCTTCGATGGCTTGCACTACCAGCAAGCAGTGACGCTTACAATATTCATTGACCAACGCCTGTACTTCATCACAGCGTTCACCCAGGGTATAGCCGATCAGGCGGGTAACAAACAGACTGGTTTCGTTCATTTCGCCCAGGTTTTTGCGTAATGCCAGGGCCAGCGCCCGATGCAGGGGAGGCTGCAGGTTGTCGAGGGCAGTTTTCAGGTATTCATTGCCGGCCGCTACCGCGGCGCTGGATATCAGTTCGAAGTTGGCATCGATAAACTGGTGAGGGTCGTGCTCGGCGGCGGTGTTACTCAGTTTGTTGACCAGCGCTTCCAGTGTTTGCTTGTCTTCTTCTTTCCAGCTCCAGGAAAGTTTCTCTGCCAGCATTTCAAGCAGGTTGCCATACAACCGATACAGGCTGCGTACACGGTCGGCATTCAGTTCGGTGACATAAGCACCCCGGCGCGGCTGGATAGTGACCAGATGCCGACGTTCCAGAATCAGCAGTGCTTCGCGAACCGACCCACGACTGACCTTCAGCTCGGTTACGATACGAGCTTCCTGGATACGCTCGTTATTGACCAGGTCTCCCTGGATAATGCGATTGGCCAGGTGATTGGCTATTTGTTCTGCAAGACTTTCGGCGACAACAAACGCCATAAATCAATTCCTCGTAAAGCGATATATATGACCCGAGACCATCCTCTGGCTCAGGCTATGCAACGTTGACTGTCATCATGCTCGGGTCAACATATTATCGGTAATCATGTTTTTTACGGATACTCCACAGCACGATTGCTGAAAACGGGAGTTTTCTCCGTCATTTGTGCTACAGAACTCCCCCATCCGGGAAATGGTAGCATAGGCATACAGCAAAACGGCTCAGGCTGTCCTGCTTAGCATAACCTGCTCCAACATCTCTGTAATCACGCGACCATCCAATAATCATCGACGCAAGAGGGAAACGACAGGGAATCTACAAAAAGAGCCCACTTGGCCAAAAACAACACTTAGTCTCTTGCCAGGAACAATAACTACCGAAAAAAGCATCTTTCTCAGCCAAAAGTACCAATTTCTACGAATGATCAATCAACTTTGTGCTTTTATACTGCCTGCTGAAAAGACCCGGACAGTATAAAACGCCCATGTTGTCTATGGAGCCGTCACTGTTTGCCCGCAATAGACAGCAGCCTCTCGTCGGTCTGGCCGGAGCATATTGACACATATGCGACCAAGTCAACAGAAGCATGCATATATGTGTGTGACAACGATATTCCGGATGAGACACAACCAGTGGTTTTTGCATACTCAACCAACAGTGACAACATGAATAGCGCATCAGCGGATAACGACAACAAAAAATCGATGGAATTCCTGACCCAGCTGGGACAACGAATTTCCACCATGGCCGATCTGGTCGGTGGCAAAAAGAAACTCGCCGATGCCGCTGGTATTTCAGAGTCACAGCTTTACCGTTGCATCAAAGGTGCCAGTGCCACCACGGTCGAACCACTGGTCGCCATGGCAAAAGCCGCCAACGTTTCCATTGAATGGGCAATATCCGGCGAAGGCCTGATGCAAGCCTGTCCTGATCAAAAAACAGCGCGCATCGACACCCCCACTCCGTGCCATACCGGCTCACTCCCCTTGTGCGACAAGCACACGACCTGCGCAGAATTTGCCCCTCCCAACCACTGGGCCAAACAACGGGGCTTGAACGACCAGAGCCTGAGATTAATAACGGCCCGGGGCGACAGTATGGAACCCACCATTACCAACGGTAGCCTGGTGCTGATCGACACCGGAAATACCTCACTGGAAGATGGTTATCTGTACGCGTTGCGAGAAGATACTTTCGAAGTCATACGGCGCATTCAGCGCAAACCGGGTCAGGGCATCTGGCTACTGACCGATAATACCCACTATACCGATATCCTGTTGGCAGCAGACGATATCAACCCATTGGGAATCATTGGCCGAGTCGTCTGGATTGGCAGAGATGTATAAGCCCTGATACAGGGCTTATACACAACCAACGGATTCAGGCAGTGGCTTGCCGAGCCCGAATGGCAATCAGAACACCCGCCACAATCATCACCATTGCCAGCAACATCAGCAGGGTCAGATGCTCAGACAAGACCAGCGCCCCCATTAATACCGCCAGCCCTGGCACCAACAGCTGCACCTGTGCTGCCCGATGAATCCCCAACCAGGGCAACACCTGATACCAGCCAAAATAGCCGACTCCGGACGCCACAGCTCCTGACAGAATCGCCAGTAATAACGGCTGCCAGTCCAACAGTTCTGCGACAGCAGCAAAAGGCAATAACAGCATCGACAGAATACTCGCCGCGACAAACGCTGCCTGCACATCCGCCAGCGGTGTCGATGAACCTTGTCCCAACACCACAAAGCTGGTCCAGCCCACGGCAGAAACCACCATCAGTAATACCGCCCACCAGGAATATACGGCACTCCCGGGCAGTAACAGCAGTGCCAGTCCGCTGATGGAAACCAGCATGCCTGCCACTTGCCAGCGTCCCGGGTGTTCACCGCGCCAGATATTGACCAGTTGCAGGCCGATTTGTACCGTGGCGAACAGCACAAAAGCGCCAACACCGGTATCCAGACTGACATAGGCCATGGAAAACGCTGCAGCATAAACAAATAGTCCCAACCCCAGAAACCAGAAACGGGGAGCCTTGATGCTTACTCGGTTATGAGTTGCTGCCCGCGCATTTTGAAACCACAATAACAGGCTCAACACCACGGCACCGGATACCAGCCGAATCATGGTGAAATTTTCAGGGTCAAAATTATATTCCCGCAGCGCCCAGCGGCAGAGCAGAGAATTGGCGGCAAAAGCCAGTAAAACGAACGCAGTCTGAATCACCATCATATGCTCACTTGTTGTTAATATTATTCGGGCAATTTGCTGCCGTTTTTCTTTATCGATCAATTGATAAAAATACCCGGCAGCGACTTATCATCGCTACATGCCTCTGTCTCCACACTTATCATTGAGTCGTAGTGGAGCATAACACTAAAGTATGACACCTGAGGCTGCCGTCATAACTGACTATTCCGTCGATTAAGAAAAAGTATTATCTATTCCACCAGCGCAGCGTCTGCCTGCGCCAAACCCGATGCTGACAGGCCAGGGCAAGAGTCCGTTATCCATCCGCGGCATGCGTTGATACAGCAAGCAACACGACCAGGGTTTTCCTGACAAAGAGTTACCCACGAAGGGTTTGCCTGCCAAGGAATGCATCTGCTAATCTGCCCCGTCAACGTTTGACCCCGACACCTGCTTGCTGCGCATCAGCGATCGCTCCGGCATAACGTTTCATGCCGTCACACGCCGGATGCTCGAGGTACTGGTGCACAGTAATGATCCTGCCTTGGCTGGCATACTGACCGGGTCGGCGTTAGCAATTTTGTTGCCCCTTTGCTTTGCCATGATCAATACGCCATGACACATTCACAACGCTGCAGCCGGGCGTTTTTCGCCGGATCGAGCGGTTCCGCCCGGATCTGATTCCTCAGCCAGTTCAGAGATATTTCATGATTAAACAGTCTGCCCTGATTCTGATCGGAGCACTTACCCTAAACAGCCTGATAGCCAGTGCCGACCCGTCACACAGCTGGAGTTACGAAGGTGTCAACGGCCCGGAGCACTGGTCCAGTCTTTCAGACAACAACACCGCCTGTAACCATGGCTGGAATCAGTCACCGCTCAATCTGACCGCCATGATTGATGCCGATCAGTTACCGCTGGTCTTGAATTACCACCCGGGCGGCAAGGAAATCCTTAACAACGGCCACACCGTACAAGTCAATTACGCTACGGGAAATACCTTGAATGTGGGTTACCACCGTTTCAACCTGATGCAATTACATTTTCATACGCCGTCAGAAAACCGTATTGAAAGCCGCTCCTACCCGATGGAAATGCATATGGTTCATGCCACACCGGAAGGGCGGCTGGCCGTGTTGGCTATCATGTTCAAGACCGGCAAGAAAAACGCCGAACTGGCCAGGATCTGGGATGACCTGCCGCAGCCTGGCCAGCGCAGGGCATTGAAGGGCTCGCTGGATATCACCCAATTACTGCCCTCTTCACTGGATTACATTCGCTACAACGGCTCCTTAACCACGCCGCCCTGTACAGAAGGAGTCAGCTGGTTTGTACTGAAAACACCGATCGAAGCCTCCGCTGACCAGATGACAAGATTTACCCGCCTGATTGGCGAGAACAACCGCCCGCTACAGCATCTGAATGCCCGCGTGATTATCAAATAGAACAACGGCCAGTGCAGGCGCCTGCTTGCCTTGCTCCCGAGCCGAACCACAAGACAGGCCAGAACAAGCAAAAACGAGCCAAAAAAAAGCCCGCAGCGATCACCATCGCTGCGGGCTTTTTCATTCCATGCAACAGCAAACCGACGAGCCCTGACGGTCTGCTATGGCATTGAATGACTGTCGGTCAAATCATGCCTCGAGGCGTTCCCACACAGTGGCAATCCCCTGACCCAAACCGATACACATGGTCGATACGCCGTAACGACCGCCTTGCTGTTCCAGCACATTGATCAGCGTGGTCGAGATACGGGCACCGGAACATCCCAGCGGATGACCCAACGCAATCGCACCACCATGAATGTTGACGTGATCATCTGCAACCGCAGTCAGCTTGAGGTCCTTGATGCAAGGCAAGGATTGTGCGGCAAAGGCTTCGTTCAGTTCCCAGTAATCAATATCACTGGTTTCCAGACCGGCACGCTTCAAGGCTTTTTTGGTTGCTGGCACCGGGCCATAACCCATAATCGCTGCATCCACACCGGCAACCGCCATCGACACGATACGAGCACGGGGCTTGAGACCCAGCTCGGCGGCTTTTTCCGCACTCATCAGCAACATTGCTGCCGCACCATCGGTGATCTGGGAAGAAGTACCGGCCGTGACCGTCCCACTTTTTGGATCAAACGCCGGGCGCAAGGCACCCAGGGTCTGTAACGTGGTTTCCGGACGAATGGTTTCGTCTTCGCTAATCAATACCTGTTTGCCATCCGCATCGTGGCCATATATCGGGATGATTTCGTTCTTGAACTTGCCATCCAGCGTTGCCTGATGCGCACGCTGATGCGAGCGCACTGCGAAGGCATCCTGTTGGTCACGGCTGATGCCGTGCATCTTGCCGAGCATTTCTGCGGTCAGCCCCATCATGTTGGAGGCCTTGGCAAAATGCTTGGACGATGCCGGGTTATGATCAAAACCATGGGTCATTTCGACGTGACCCATATGCTCAACCCCCCCCACCACAAATACATCACCGTTGCCGGTCATAATGGCCTGGGCCGCCGTATGAATGGCGCTCATGGCCGATCCACACAAACGGTTAACGGTTTGTGCACCGGCTTCTTTCGGGACTTTGGTGAGCAGGCCAATCTGGCGCGCCACGTTAAAGCCCTGCTCTTTGGTCTGGTTCACACAGCCCCAGATAATATCTTCCACCAGCTTGGGTGGCACTTCCGGGTTGCGGTCAAACAGTGCATCGATAATTGTGGCGGACAGGGTTTCTGCACGGACATGACGGAAAGCGCCACCACGGGAGCGGCCCATTGGCGTACGAACCGCGTCGATCACTACAACGTCTTTAGGATTCAGGGTTGTCATAAATTTCTCCAGGTTCGCTCTTATTCCGCACTGTCTGTGGTAACGGCTGCCGGGAAGTAGGACTCACCGTTGGCGGCCATTTCTCGCATACGGTCCGTCGGCTCATACAGTTTGCCCAGATGCACAAAACGGTCACACTGCTCAACAAAGCTGGCCAGGCCCACGGTATCCATATAACGGCAAGCGCCGCCACGGAATGGTGGGAAACCGATACCAAAGACCAGACCCATATCCGCTTCTGCGGCGGTATCTACAATGCCTTCTTCCAGACAGCGGGCAATTTCGATACACATCGGAATCATACAGCGGGCAATGATGTCGTCGGCTTCAAAGTCGGTCGCGGCTGCCACTACAGGCTGAATCAGTTCGTAGGTGGTTTGATCAACAACTTTTTTCGGTTTGCCTTTCTTGTCGGTTTCGTATTTATAAAAACCTGCACCGTTTTTCTGACCATAACGATGGTTTTCAAACATGACCTCCATCGAGGTTGTGTAATCGGCTTTCATACGATCCGGGAAGCCTGCCGCCATGACTTCGTTGGCGTGCACACCGGTATCAATACCAACAACATCGAGCAGGTAGGCAGGCCCCATTGGGAAGCCGAACTTTTCCATCACCTTGTCGATTTTCTGGAAGTCGGCACCGTCTCGTACCAAACCTGCAAAACCGGCGAAATACGGGAACAAGACCCGGTTCACCAGGAAGCCCGGGCAATCGTTGACCACAATCGGGGTCTTGCCCATTTTCTTGGCGTAAGCCACGACGGTTGCTACTGCTTCGTTGGACGTTTTTGAACCACGAATAACTTCCACCAGCGGCATCATATGTACCGGGTTAAAGAAGTGCATACCGAGGAAATTTTCCGGCCGCTTGAGATCGGCTGCCAGCAAATCAATCGAAATGGTCGAGGTGTTGGAGGTCACAATCGTGTCTGCAGATACCTGGTCTTCCAGCTCAGCCAGGACTGCTTTTTTGACGTTCGGGTTTTCCACGACCGCTTCCACCACGGTATTGACCGTACCGAAGTCACCATAACTGAGCGTTGGACGAATACGGTTTAATGACTCGCCCATTTTCAGCGCGGTCATCTTGCCTTTATCCACCCGACGGGACAGCAGCTTGTTGGCTTCATTCAGACCCAGCTCAATGCCGTCTTCACTGATGTCTTTCATCAGGATTGGCGTACCTTTATAGGCACTCTGGTAAGCAATACCACCGCCCATGATACCGGCGCCCAATACTGCTGCCATGGCCGTTGGCCTGGCGATCTTGTCGTATTCCTTGGCTTTCTTTTTCAGCAGCTGATCATTGAGGAACAAGCCGATCAAGGCCTGGCTTTCGGTGGTTTTGGCCAGGGTCGCAAAGTTTTTGGCTTCAACGAGCAGCGCTTTGTCGCGGCTCATGGAGCAATGTTTCTGCATGGTTTTGATGGCCGTTACCGGCGCTGGATAGTGGCCTTTGGTCTGCCCCATCACAAAACCCTTGGCGGTCTCGAACACCATCATGGCTTCCATGGTGTCCAGCATCATCTTGCTTGTTTTTTCGGCCCGACGCTGTTGCCAGTTGATGTCTCCGGCAATCGCCGCTTCCAGCATCAGAATAGCTTGTGGACGCAGTGCATCGGCGCTGAATACCGCATCGACAGCACCATCGGCCAGCGCCTTGTCGGCTTTCTGTTCGTTGCCCATGCAGATCCACTCGATCGCATTGTCAGCACCGATCAGACGTGGCAAACGCACAGTGCCGCCAAAGCCCGGCATGATACCCAGTTTGACTTCAGGCAACCCCACTTTGGCGGTGTCGGCCATCACCCGGATATCGGTCGACAATACCAGTTCCATACCACCACCCAGCGCAATACCGTTGATCACTGACAAGGTGGGTACTGGCAAGTCTTCAAGGGCAGAGAAAACACTGTTGGCGTAGCCGATCCATTCGATGATGGATGCTTCTGGTCCAGCAAAGTAGCCGCCGAACTCGGTGATATCAGCACCCACGATAAATGAGTCTTTACCGGACGTTAACAGCACGCCCCGGACCGTATCATTGGCAGCAATCGCGGCAGTGGCAGCCTGTAACTCTTCCAGTGCGGCGCGGTTGAATTTGTTGACGGACTCGCCCTGCAGGTCGAACCTGAGTTCGGCGATGTCACCTTCGATCATGCTGACCGTGATGGCTTTACCTTCGTAAATCATCAACTGATCTCCAAGTGGTGGTTAGCGTAAGGACTGTTGGTTGACAGCCCGATCCATGGTTTGTGCCTTCGCATCATATGGTTATCTATTATGGACACGAAGCTATTTTCAAACACTCGATTAATACGACCGTTTGAATAATGAAACAACCTTCGTTGAATCTCACAGCAAAGTCAACAGCCAGATTGGACCACTCCTGGTCGCATCATCAAAAAACCACTCTGGAAAACGCTGGCCACTGGCACAAAACAGGCTGTCACCTGCTTCAGCAAACATCGGTTTATGCCATCAATACAAGGATAAACAGGCCGTCAGCAAGCATTGGGCAAAGAGCAGACATGGCCGCCTCCGGGCATGCCGCCAATCGCGCCAAGTTCGCTCGTCACCACGATAAAGTGTCTTTTCGTATCAAAACAACCTACTACTAATGTATGACGCCGCGACATTCGCGAGCAAATATCGTAGTATTGCTTGACCGGCTTTTATTGCGTTCACCCGCGGCCTGTTCGTGTGGTTGAACAAAAGCGAGGGTGTTCAGCAAGCAGACAGATGAAGACCCTAACAATAATCATAAAAAGACTGAGGTCATGATGACTAGATTCTTCCAATCGCTGGGATTCGCCCTGGCACTCACTTTGACATCCATTTCCTCCCACGCAGATGACAATGCGCTGATGGTCCAGCTTCAGCACATGCGGCTTGCTTCTATCGGAGTGATGACAGACTTTTTTATGTATACCGGTCTTGATGGCGACAGCAAATACAGCCGTCGAATGAATACCGATATGGATTCATTTAATACTTCTCTGGCCCAGGCCCGGGAAGGGGCTGATGGCCAGCAAGAGCTGATCCGTCATTTGAACGATATTGAAGACAAATGGCATCACTTCACCCGCTCGCTGAACAGCAACCGCAACCTGGTTGAGAATCAAGGTTTTCCCAGTGTGCAGATGGTTGATGAACTGGGTCGTCTCAACAACACCCTGGTGACACGTATTTCAACGGCCTATCAGCAATTGGCTGGCGAAAGTGACACCAATCCTGCCATTGAGAAAGTACGTGACATGGCCATGCTGCTACAGGAAATGACAACTCAATATGCCGCCTCCGCAGCTATGGAGAACTCTGAGGTGTATCTCAGTGAGTACAAGAACACCATGCAAAAAATGACCTCGGATTTTGAATTCCGTCTTGCTGATCTCAAGGTCATGACGTCGCAGCGATCTACCGATATCCTGATGGATAACATCAATAGCAAGTGGCGCTTTCTGCGTAATTCCATTACCCGCCAACACGAGATGGACGTGCCTTTTCTGGTCATCAGCTATAACGACCGAATCATTCGCCACCTGGAAGAGCTGGAAGGCAAAATAGGGAGTTGATCCGACCCGCACGCATCCTGCTCACCCGGTAGAATAGACAGGCCTCGCCTCCGGGCGTGGTCCTTGCATCCGGAACAAGAGCAGAGCCCCGCCCGATACCAGTGACCGGGTTACTTACCTTCCCCCCTGATTAATTGCCTGACCCCGTGCTAGCTCTCGTCCGCACGAAACAGATGCTTTCTGCCTGCCCTGCTCCCTTCTTCCCACAAAACGCAAACGCCGGAATCCAGGTCATTGCACCGCGTGAAACCGGAGATCAATACCGATATCGGGTATATTATCTGGCTATACTGCTTGGCTGGCGATACCGCTGCATTGGGGTTCTGTTGTTTTGCCATGGCCCCTCGATCGATAATCAGACCAGTACCAGCCATTTCATCCAGTGTCATTCACAGGAAATACCATGTCGCATGCTATATATCTCGCTATTGTCATGATGTCTTTGATTGCCAGCGGTTGCAGTCAGATGAGCGCCTTACCGTCCCCTGGCGACAGTAACAGTTCCTACAGCGCTTCAGGGGCACAGCTAAACGATGACGAGGCCACCCGCGCGCGGCTGTATCAGCAATATCAACAATGGCGCGGTACGCCTTATGCCTGGGGAGGTTTAAGTCGCCAGGGCATTGATTGCTCCGGGCTCGTTTATCTTACTTATCGTGATGAATTTGGCCTGCCAGTCCCTCGCACAACGTTGCAACAGTCGCAGATTGGCTCAGCAGTCAGCCGCAACGAATTACGCCCCGGTGATCTGGTGTTTTTCAAAACCGAGAACAAGAACCGCCACGTCGGCATGTATCTGGACAACGACCAGTTTCTCCATGTTTCTACCAAGAGTGGCGTGATTATTTCCAGTTTTGAAAACAGCTACTGGGAAAATCATTACTGGCAGTCACGCCGGCTGGCGGATTAACACACGCTGATTTTATTGCCTCCCGGATCAGGTTCAGGCTTGCTTGTGGTCGCCGGGCATCAGCGCCGCAGCAGCCAAATCACTAACCCGATTACCAGCAAAAAAGGTATCGCCAAAGAACCTGAATGCCACAAGCAACAGCAGCAAGCCCAGAATCAAATACACCGGCCCGACAACAACACACTTGATCAAAGTCCACACGGTCTCCTCCTTCTGACAGATATAGCCATTATTCTCCCCACCAACGAATCACCAACGAACTGTTCGGCCCTGTAAAGTGGCTATCAACTTGCCAAGAGTCGATTCAGGCTGCGACTCTATGATGATATCCAGATCAGTCGATCGACATTGATTACAGGGAAGTCCGGTAGCAATACAATCCGATGCGCCGTACTCCCGACTTTCATGGCCACATTGCTGACAGCGGCGAATAACGCAATAAATTGGCCATGGCATTGTATAATCTCCCGTATATATCCATGCATAACACACATACAAACCATATGATTCTTGTATTATTCCTTAGCCATTAAATAATTTTGACCATATAAAAATATCAACCAAACCATTCCTTGATTTTTTCTTTTGCAGCATCAATATGATCCTGATCAGTATAATCAACCATAGCTTTAACAGCAGCAGCCAGTGCCACCGTATCGTCCGTGTACCCTACAACCGGGATAAAATCCGAGATAATATCAACAGGAAAAATAAAGTAACCCAACGCTCCATAAATAATGGCTTTGGCACTGGCTGGTGTATTGCTATCTGCCGTAACGTAGTACAACGTCAAGGCTTTTTCTACCACCTCACTTCCAGCTGATTTGGCATACTTTGTTAGTTTTTCCCAAAAACCGCTATCGCTATAGCTTTCTGGTCGATGATTATCAGTCATGGCCATACTCCGTGATTTAGTCATTGATATATTCTTCCTGAAAAACAATAAAAACAAACCCACGCGACAAAAGCCGTCGCTTATATTTTTAAAAAGCATTTTTTCTGAAATGTCCTGTTCCCTGCTCTACCATGCGTCACTGAGCCATCAGACAGGAAAGTCCTGTGATACCAGTGCACAGCAGCCGTAGCCGTATACTGCGACTCAGCCGCTTGTCAGAAGCTGGCCTTGATACCAGCAATCATTATTTATACCATGGTTATCAATAGTTTCAGCAGGCTGATACGCACGGATACACGGACTTATATATACACTGACAAACACACTGATATACACACCAGCGACCAGTGCAGCATGCACCAATACATATTTGAATCAAATGGTATATATATTGAAAATAAAATATAAACCGACAGCGATTATGTCACCACAAAAATCCTGTCTGCTATTGTTTTTTTAACGTGCGATTGATCGGGTAATCAGCCCAGTATCACTATGACAGACAGATATTGTCCAGAGTCCAGATGGCATCCTTTACTCACAGCCACGACTGGCTGCCATTCATTCATTATAAATCAGGCTCCGTCGAGGTGTGCTTCAGACATATTTTTTGAACACCAGAATGCGGTTATTGGCCGGCATGGCAATATCCTTGATCAGCCGCAGCTTTTCCTTGCGGGCAGCCAGTACGATTTGCTCAAAATCCTTGATTCCGGCTTCCGGGTCAACATCGGCCTTGAGCCAGGCATCCAGCGACTTGTTGCCTTCGCTGGTAAACTTGCCATGGTAGTTAAACGGGCCGTACAAAAAAACCAATCCGGCGATGCGTAATACCCGGCCAATCCCGGCCATCATGGAGCGTACCTTGGGCCAACCAACGTAATGCACTACATTGGCCGAAAACACCGCATCAACTTCCTTCACTGGCCACAGGTCTTGCGATACATCCAGCACTAACGGTGGCAAAAAATTATCCCGCCCTGAACGTAAACGCCAGGCATTGATCGATGCAATCCGGGCCGCCATTTCAGAAGGCTGCCAGGTAATATCGCGCATGCGTTCACTCATAAACGCCGCATGCTGGCCAGTACCGCTGCCTATTTCCAGTACGACAGAATGTTTCGGCAACTCTTCTGACAGTACATCACCAATGGGTTGCTGATTACGTAAGCAGGATTCCGAGACCGGCAGGTCTTCATCCTGTGCAATTTGAAGCTCCGGCAGAATATTCACCCGATTCATAGCGATTCCTGTTGTCTGCCGAGACCACCCTCAGCCTTACTCGCGGCAGAGTATGTCACAGGCACCAGTCGGCAGAAATAGTGCCGCTTCGAAATAGCATGATCTTTATTGCACCATTCCATGCCCTTTTTCGAGAATCACTGTAACAGGCAAATTGCCGCCAGCCTGACTAGCCAGTAGAATCGGACGATATTTTTCGATTAATAAACCGGATTTGAACTAGCCCCATGCGTGCAACCGAATTTTTACTCGCTACAGAGAAAGAAACCCCAGCCGATGCCGTGATTGTCAGTCATCAATTAATGTTGCGATCCGGCATGATCCGCAAATTGGCCGCGGGTTTGTACACCTGGATGCCGCTGGGGTTACGTACCTTGCGCAAAGTTGAAGCCATTGTACGGGAAGAAATGAATAAAGCCGGTGCCCAGGAGGTATTGATGCCAGCGGTACAACCCGCCGAGCTGTGGGAAGAAACCGGTCGCTGGTTCGAATACGGTGGCGAATTGCTACGTGTCAAAGACCGCCACAATCGTGAGTTTTGTATTGGCCCGACCCACGAAGAAGTCATCACCGATCTGGCCCGTAACCAGCTAAGCAGTTACAAACAGCTACCGGTCACGCTGTTCCAGATCCAGACCAAATTCCGTGATGAAACCCGCCCGCGCTTCGGGGTCATGCGATCACGTGAATTTATCATGAAGGATGCCTACTCCTTCCACCTGACCGAAGCAAGCCTGGAACAAACCTATCAGGTAATGCACGGCGCTTACTGCAACCTGTTTGACCGTCTTGGCCTCGACTACCGTCCGGTCTGGGCCGATACCGGCTCCATCGGTGGTGCCAAGTCCCACGAATTCCACGTCTTGGCTGATTCTGGCGAAGACGATATCGCCTTCTCCAGCGCCAGTGATTACGCCGCCAACGTTGAACTGGCCGAAGCCGTGGCACCAGCCGGTGAGCGCCCCGAACCAACCGAAGCGATGCAGCTGGTCGACACCCCAGATGCCAAAACCATCGCCGAGCTGGTTGAACAACATGGCATTGCCATTGAAAAAACCATCAAAACCCTGATCGTTCATGGTGAAGCCGACGACAAGGGGCAATACGATCTGGTTGCCCTGCTGGTGCGTGGCGATCATGAGCTGAATGAACTCAAGGCTGAAAAAATTCCCGGTATTGCCTCGCCACTCGAATTTGCCAGTGAAGAAGAAATACGTCCGGTGATCGGGGCTGGCCCAGGCTCCATTGGCCCGATTGGATTGACAATACGCATTATTGCCGACCGTGCCCTGAGCATCAGCTCAGACTTTGGTGCTGGCGCGAACAAAGACGGTCAACATTATTTTGGCATCAACTGGGAACGCGACCTGCCGCTGCCAGAATTTGCCGACCTGCGTAACGTCGTGGCCGGCGATCCAAGTCCTTGTGGCAAAGGCACACTGGAAATCAAACGGGGCATTGAAGTTGGCCATATCTTCCAGCTGGGTACCAAATACTCAGAAGCCATGAAAGCCACCGTGCTCAACGAAAATGGCAAGGACAGCACCCTGATCATGGGTTGTTATGGTGTCGGCGTCAGCCGGGTGGTCGCTGCCGCCATCGAGCAAAACCACGACGACAAGGGCATTATCTGGCCTGATGCCATCGCGCCGTTCCATATCGGTATTGTACCCATGAACTACCACCGTTCAGACGCCGTAAAACAGGCAACCGAAACCCTCTACGCCGAACTGACCGCTGCCGGCTATGACGTTTATCTGGACGACCGCGACAAAAAAACCAGCCCCGGCGTCAAGTTTGCTGATATGGAGCTGATGGGCTTCCCGCATCGCATTGTACTGTCAGACCGGGGACTGGAAGCCGGCACGGTGGAATACAAGGCCCGCCGTGCTGACGAGAAGCAAGACATTGCTCTCGATGAACTGATGCCATTCCTGAAAACCAAGGTGTCATGCTAGGCCGCCAACCGGCTACATGGTTGCTGACTGCCGTACTGAGTGGCCATTGTGCCCTCAGTGCAGCAGAGGCGATGCCCAACCACGACCCGGAATTACGGTTGGCCTTGCTGAACGCTGTTACCACTGCCGAGTCGTTCCCCGACCGCTTTGATGCCGAAGTCTGGTTAATGGATATGCAATCCCGGCTCGAGAGCATGAAATGGATCAAGCTGAGAGATAAGGCCGAACAGCTTGAGTTTCTGCGGTTGGTACACCTCGAAGCCAGTCGGGCCAATATCTCCGCCGAGATGGTACTGGCCGTGATTCAGGTCGAAAGTGCCTTCGACCGTTTTGCGGTTTCCCGTGTAGGTGCCCGCGGTTATATGCAGATCATGCCTTTCTGGAAAAATGAAATCGGCCGCGATGGCGACAACCTGATGCATATGGCCACCAACCTGCGTTACGGCTGTACCATACTGCGCCACTACCTCGACAAGGAAAAAGGCAACTGGACCCGCGCTCTGGCACGCTATAACGGCAGCCTGGGCAGAACGGTTTATCCGGAAAAGGTAATGGCCGCCTGGGAAAAGTACTGGTTTGTAAACCATTGACCTGCCGGCGGAGGCAGGCAAGCCAAGACGCTCCTTGAACCAGTAATACCGGGACACAGACCGCCTCTCTTTTTACCGGCTTATCATCGTCTCGCTTGTTATCTCTCTCACCACGACACCAGCCCCACACACCAGCCCAAAACACCAGCCCAAAACACCAGCCCAAAACACCAGCCCAAAACACGATAATACCAGACTTCTGGCAATCAAAGCCTTTGCCATTCCTGCCTATCTTATTGATTTACAAAGGGTAACAACCCTTATGACAGGATAGGATAAGGCATCGGAACAGTCGCTCCATTGTTTCTGTCAGGCTGACAAACAGACGCATAAACAAGATACCTGGGTGAAAACGATCACTGAGTTCTTGAAATGGCCATAAACTTTACTCGATGCCCTGAGACAAAGACCGCCGTTGCTTGGTATACCTCCCGCTCAACACCCAGCTGAATCACCGGACACCACCGGCAAGCAAGAGGACAACACGTGACCAGACACTCCATTTCCTGGCCTGGACTGAATCTGCAAATCCTGATCGCCGCCGTCGCAGGCCTGATCCTTGGCTACTGGCTGAATGGCATGGACGACGCATCCGCCCTGCGCAGTAACATCCTGTATGCCGCCAATGTGATGGGCAGACTGTTTATTGATCTGCTCAAAATGATCCTGATTCCGCTGATATTCACCTCCATTGTGGTTGGTGTGGCCAACCTGCAGGCCCATCGTCATGGTGGCCAGGTCTGGCGCTACACCCTGGGATTTTTTGCTCTCTCCATGGTCTGCGCCATGGTACTGGCGCTGGTCGTTACCGACTGGGTTCAACCCGGCAGTCATCTGCAACTCGCCATGTTTGCCGACAGCATGGAAAATTTTGAAGCCAAACAGTTAAGTGCCGGCGAATTTTTTGCCCAATTTCTCCACAGCCTGTTTATGAATCCGATGGCTGCCCTGGCGGATGGAAAAATCCTGCCCGTAGTGGTGTTTGCACTGTTACTGGGGATTGCACTGGTCAAATCCGGCGAGCAAAAAATGCACATTCTGGTGGTATTGCAAGAATTACTGGCGCTGTTAATGCGCATGATCCAATGGATCATGCTGCTGGCTCCATTCGGCGTGTTTGCCTTGTTAACCAAGCTGTTGGCCACCCAAGATCTGAGCCTGCTGGCCAGCATGGGCGAATTTATTGTCCTGGTGTTTGCGATTACCCTGATCCACGGTGCCGTAATCTTGCCTGGCCTGCTGTGGCTCTTTACCCGTCAATCACCACAGTGGTTATGGCGGGGAGCGCGCCCGGCCCTGATCACTGCTTTTGCCACCAGCTCCAGTGCTGCCACGCTGCCGATCAGTCTGCGCTGCAGCGAAGAAAATCTGGGCGTCAGCAAAGACGTGGCCGGATTTGTCTTGCCGGTTGGCGCCACCATGAACATGGACGGCACAGCCCTGTATGAGGCCGCTGCAGCGCTGTTTATCGCCTATCTGATCGGCATCGACCTGTCAGTCGGCCAGCAGATCATTGTGATGCTGACGGCCATGATTGCTTCCATGGGCGCGCCAGGCATTCCCAGTGCCGGCATGGTTACCATGGTCATGGTGTTGCAATCTGTGGGGCTGCCAGCCGAAGCCATTGCCATCTTGCTCCCCATCGATCGTATTCTCGATACTGTCCGCACCGCCGTGAATGTTGAGGGGGATATTGTTGCCAGTATTGTGGTGGATCAGGCGCTAAAAAACCGGAGTGATAACTCAGGTTAAGCTGTCGGAAAAACCGGTATCTCTGCTCAATTAGTTATCGTCACCGTCATGATGAAGCAACATCAGCATGACACCTTGGTAAGTTACGATCACCACTGGCTGACTTTGCTATGGTTAAACGCAGTGCCAAAATTCTGCTCGGCATTTTTTTTATTATCGCCGGTATCATTGTGACGCCTCTTCCCCTCCCTTTTGGCCTCGTCATGATCGTTATCGGCCTGTCATTACTCGTCAGCACTGTGCCACGCGTGCGGGAATGGCTACGCCAACAACGCCATCGTTATCGGGAATTTTCTGGCCGACTGAATGCCATCAAAAGCAAGTTGCCCGGCTTTGCCCGCAAGCTGATTGAAGACACCGATCCTGGGCCTCACTGACACAGCAGGCCGTTATCAGCTGTGATATTCTGCCGCCATGCTGAATCTCAAACGCGACCAAATCAATCCTCCGGATGAAAGCCTCGATACCCTGCAAGCACTGCTTTCCAGTCAATTGCAGGATGGCCAGTGTCACACCGAATACCAACTGATCCACTGGCTCAAACAGCCAGTGCCCGGCGTTTTCCAGCCGGATGCCCTGGCCGATTCCCTGACTCTGTTTCGTTGCCACTTTCTGGTGATGCATTGTTTGTATCGTTTACGCCTGGAATGGCTGGCGCAACAGGCTGGCTGGCTGAATATCGAACCACTCGGCGTGCAATTACAGCCTTGGAATACTGAGCAGGCCAGCGATAACCAGCACGTCTGTGAAGCCGATCCGCTGGCCCGCTATTATCTTGATCTCACCCACCTCAGTACCGATCGCGATACCGTCGACAAGCTCTTGCGGGGCATCTGGCAGCAAACCCTGACACCTGATCAGCGCCGCAGCGACCTGCGCTTGCTGGAGTTACAGGAAGGTGCCAACGAATCGGATATCCGTCGGCAATATCGCCGTCTCGCCATGCGCCACCATCCGGACCGGGGTGGTGATGTCAGTCATTTCCAGGCGCTGCTGGCGGCGTATCAACGGCTGACGGTTTGACACTTTCTTCTAGAACCGCAACCAATATCCGTCTTGTTGGCCAGGACAGGCTATCTTCGGCAAGGGGTCACTAGCGACGGCGCAACCGCCAGAAGGTCAACACAGAAGGAACAATATCGGCAGTCACCAACACATCAGGATGCCAAGGAACGTCACTCGAATGCCGTAGTCACAAGGGGGACGAATTTGAAAAGGACTCGTCATTTCGCTGCATTCGTCGCCTTGCCCTGAACAACGGCAACACTCGCGCAGAGCCGTGCAGGATTAAATCGATGTCCCCACAATTCCATACCCCGCTTTCACAGAACAAGGGCGTTCCATGAAGTATCTCGTACTACTTGCCGGCCTGTTGATAACGATGGCAACCCGGGCAGAGCTGGTTATCTTGCAATACCATCACGTTTCCACCAGCACACCGGCTGCCACCAGTATCAGCCCGGCGGATTTCAAACGGCATTTGCTATTGTTGGCGTCACTGAACAAAACCATTGTCGATTTGCCAAGCGCCATTCAGACCTTGCGCCAAGGTGGCACTCTGCCGGACAACGCCGTTGCCATTACCTTTGATGATGCCTACGAATCTATTTATCACAACGCCTTCCCGTTACTGGCCCAACGTCGCTGGCCTTTCACTGTTTTTGTGAACCCGGGAACGATCGATGCAGAACACGAGGGGATCATGCCCTGGCAACAGTTGCGCGAGATGCAACAGCAAGGGGCGACCGTTGCCAATCACACCCAGGACCACCCTTATCTGATTCAGCGCCCGGATAACCTGACGCTGGATGCATGGCTGACCCAGCAAGTCGATAACGCCGAACAACGAATCAAGCAGGAAATGGGGCAATCCAACCGCTTGCTGGCCTACCCTTATGGTGAGTATTCACTGGCAATCGCGGAGTGGCTCCAAGATCACGATTACCTGGCATTTGGGCAACATTCCGGGGCTGTATCCAGCCAATCATTCTGGCAAGCGATTCCACGCTACCCGGTCGCGGGTGCCTATGCCGACCCTGATACGCTCAATAACAAACTCCAGACCCTGGCATTACCCGTTGCCAGCAACTCTCTGGTCGACCCGGCACTGGGGAGCGATAACCCGCCAGAGCTGCGGCTAACCCTGCACTCCCAGGATCTTGATCCTGACCATTTGCGCTGTTTTGCCAGCGGTGAAGGCCAGATTGATCACCAGGTCGATGTCACTGGCACCACCATCACCCTGACAACCCAAGCCACCCAACCCATTACCCAGGGACGCAGCCGCTACAACTGCACCGCCC
This sequence comes from Oceanobacter sp. 4_MG-2023, assembly GCF_030689165.1. Taxonomy (NCBI): domain Bacteria; kingdom Pseudomonadati; phylum Pseudomonadota; class Gammaproteobacteria; order Oceanospirillales; family Oceanospirillaceae; genus Oceanobacter; species Oceanobacter sp. 4_MG-2023. The sequence goes on from NZ_JAUYVV010000005.1 coordinate 157,615, forward strand.
CCAGCCTCAGCAAACCCGGCTATTTTTACTGGTATTCGCAATTATGGATCAATACGAGCGTAGAAAACCGTTGAGGTGGTACTGATCCAATGTTTGCTCACGCAGGCGACAATCCGCCAGATGAAATGCCATCAGACGCCGAAAACCGGGGCCATGATCAAAATGCCGGATATGGCAAAGCTCATGTACCACCACCAGTTCAATCAGCGGTTCGGGCATATGAATCAGCGCCATATTCAGATTGATATACCCCTTGCGAGACAAGCTGCCCCAGCGGGTCCGCATTTTTTTCACCCGTAGCACCGGCCTCTCAACCCCATACTGCTGAAACCGGGGCCACCAGCAATCCAGCAGATCACTGAAGGTGCTGCGCGCCTGCTGCTTGAGCCAGTCATCCATCAGCGCCTGCCGCTGCCCTGCGGGCATGGCAGGTACAAGCAGCTGGTCATCACACACTTGCGGGATGGCCACGTCGGTCTCCACCAGCGTCAGGGTGCGCCCCAGGTACTTCAGCACACCTTCATTGCGACTCTGGTTTTCTTTCCACTCTCGACGACGCTGAATCAGCCAGGCTTGATGACCGTCGAGAAAACGGTTTACCTGGGCTTTACTGGCACCCAACGGAATACGCAGGTCGATTTCACCTGCCGGGTTCAGCACCAGTCGTAAACTTTTGCGTTTCATCGCCTGAATATGGAGTACAACATCCTCTCCATCCAGCGGAACAAGCAATTGTTGTTTGTAGCCTTTCATAAGCCTGCTAGCATTGGCTCCGACTTCAGGAGCACCCAAATGAATGATCTAAATAATATCCCAGCCATGACCGAGAACGAACTGGAAACTCTCGGGGTATTGCTGGAAGACGAAGCAGAACGCCAGGACAGTTTCGATTTTTTCGCCGTCCACGGCCTGATTACCTCGTTTTTGGCAGGGCCGATTGAGTTCGATATCCAGCGAGTCTGGGACTGTGCCTTTGACGAAAAACTGGGCTTCAGCAGCGCTGAAAAAGCCACCGTCACCGAGCTGCTTGGCAAAATGACTGCGGAAATCCAGGGCTGGCTCGATTCCGGCCAGGATTTCCCTGTACCTTGTGAGTTGACTCTGTCGGATGAAGAAGACGAGCCACCCATCGAAGGTTGGGCTATTGGTTTTATGACCGGTGTCATGCTGCACGAAGAGGACTGGTACCAGCGCGATGAAGAAAACGTCGCCGAGAGCCTGTTCCCGATCATGTACGCTTCTGGCCTGTTCGCAGACGAAGAAGAAATGGCCGACATCGATGATGACATCGAGCTGTCCGACCAGGTCTGTGGCGGTATTCCAGCAGCCGTCATCGACCTGTATCTGTTTTTCCATAGCCAGGGCTGAACCACAGGCAGCGTTATGCACCTGAGCCTGCCAGAACACAAAAAACCCGAAGCCTTTGCAGGCTTCGGGTTTTTCTTTGTCGCTTGGCAGCAGTCCGGCTCAGGTATTGTCCCTGAGCCACACCTCAACCCGGCGATTTTTCATTTTCCCTTCTGCCCGATTCACAGAAGCAACCGGTAAATACTCACCGTACCCAACCGAGAGTTCAGGATAAATGCCGTTACGTACCAGTTCACGACGTACCGCCATGGCCCTCAGTTTGGACAACAGCTTGGAGCGTTTCTCGGTGCGTTTCTTGTCACCAAAGCCGATCAGCATCACTTCGGCATCGTTGCGGCCTTTCTGCTGCAGATAATTAACCAGCCGCTCAATATCCTTCAGCGCTTTATTGTCCAGCGATGCGCTCCCGGCCCGAAAACGGAAATTAATCGTCAAACGCTTGGCGTCATTGGTTATTTCACGAAAATCAGACGGTAACTCACTATAAAACTCCGGCACGACTTCTTTCAGTTCCTGTGAAATAAAACCAGAATCCGCGACCACCTGCTGTGCTTCATTGAGCTGAACAAAGCTCATAAACTCAACGACATACGGATTTTCCGGCACATCATCCGTGTACATGAACAAACGCCGGGACAAGGCATAATCTTCAGTGGCAACGGTCAGCTTGTTGGGTTTCAGTGCCTTGGCGCTGCCATCCGATACGGCCAGCAATTTGGCAGCACGGACCGATGACAAACCGACAAAACCGATTCCGTTATCATCCGCAGAGACCTCATCAGACAATACCGCATTGGATTCAAAACGCTTGGCCGATGCAATCAACGGCGTATTACCCAGCACCATGGATTTAAAACTGTCCCAGGTACCCGAGTTTTCATCACGGGCATACACATGAATGGCGCCAGGACGGCCGCCCACCTGCGACCAGTCGGTATAGCCTCCGGAGAAAATCTCGGAGATTTCATCAACACTGAGTTCACTGACCGGATTGGATGGGTGCACCACAATCGCCAAACCATCAATGCCGATGATATGTTCTGCCGATGGCCTGCTCATATCGGCGATGTGTTTTAACAGGCTGGCTTCCTTGGCCTTGATCGGACGGGATGAGGCGGCAATTTCTGATGAACCACTCGCAATCCCCTTGAAGCCGGTACCGGAACCATGTGCGGCGATGTCTATCGTCAAACGGGTACCAAGATCAGGCAAAAAACCACTGACCACTTTTTCATTATTAAACCGGGTATTACGAATTTGAACGTCTGTCGCCCCTTTTTCTTCCAGGTATTTTTTAGCCAGATTAGGTCCAAGTTCATCACCAATGGTATTGGAGCCCTGGATACCAAACAGACGTACTTCACCATTTTTTGGCAGGCCAGTGAAAGGAGATAAAATCCCGGCATTGGCGCTTGAAAAACCCAGAATGGCAAGCAGAGTCAAACAAACACGAATCGTAGTCATAATTCTGATTTCTGGTCGAGAGTTCGGCGCGAGTCTATGAATATTAAGTGACATTTTAGTTACAAAGTTGCCAACCTGACAGATCATTGCATGATGATATCGGCAGGAAATTGCGCACTTCCCGATCTGGTGGGGTCTTTTGGGGGTACAGCTGTTGGTGATTTGCGGCTTGTCCTATGGAATCAGGATTATGTCGCTGTTGCTCCGGGCCAGCCACCCGGACCAGCAGACTCGATCCAGCAGAGCTGATGATGCATCAATCATCATCAGGTCATGATCAGTGTTGCCCGGCACATTGTGGCGACTCAGGTACAGCCGTCTGTGCCTGCCATTCCTGTGGCGAATACAAATGCAGCGCCAGAGCATGTACCGGATTTTGCAAAATATCAGCCACCAGGCCATACACCAGCTGATGCCGGGCCACCGGGCGCTTGCCCTCAAAAGCGTCGGATACCATCACCAGTTTGTAGTGGGACGTCGTCGCCGGGCCTGCGTGCATATGGCTTTCGTTCATCAATTCGAGATGAGATGGCGACAGTGATGCCATCTGCTCAACGATATACTCTTCTGGATACTCTTCAGGCTTCATAAAAACTCCGGTTACTCGCTCGGTAATGTCTGCGTATAATCCGCCGCCCCGAGGCATAACTCAAGCCCAGCCCTCTCTCCCGAGTGACCCGGAGCACTGCATGCACGAAAACGATAGTAACAACACCCAGAACCTGATCGACAGATATTATCAGGAAGAACAAGAGCGCCGTTTGCAAGAAAAAACCCATGCTGAATATGATTGCCCGTCGCTTCAACAAAAGCCGCGATGAAATCAGCCGCGACATCATGTCGACGGCGCTGATCGACCTGTTCAGCCATCTTGACGCTGGTGAACGCAAGTTACTGGCCCGCGATGCCGATGAAGCCACGCGCCAACTGGCAGAAGAAATTGCCGAAGAAAACGGCGTAACCGACGTGGATATCCGTCAGGGGCAATGGACCACGCATGAGAAACACTTCGTCAAACTGGAGCGTAAACGTGCCCGCGAGCAAGAAAAGCAGCAAGAATTATTAGTCAATGCCGAGCAAGTTCTGGCACAACAGCCAGTCGATGCGCTTTCTGCAGAGGGTACGAACCCCTCCGATGAAGCAGAAGCAACATCAGTGTTTGCAGAAGCCTAGCGATTCCAGGGCGGCGCTTTCAGCGCCGCGCTATCACTCTATTTGCGCCAGAGACGCAATTCACGAAATTCTCCGGGGCCTGCTTCCATCCACAGCACCTCGGCCTGATCTGAAAAAACAAACTTATTGCCAACCAGGAAACCGGCGCGACGACGACCAGAAACCGTTGCCGAGGCCTGACGGCCCTGACGTTTGGCACTTCGAGCGAAATCTTCTTGCAAGACATCCATACATTGTCTCCAACTTGACCAATTCCACAGGAATTTTTCGACCACAGTCAGGTTATCGAGCAAATATGACATTCAAATAACGCCCAATTGCTCTCGGGCGGTTGCTCTCACCGGGCCGATCGATACAATGTGCCGCCCTAATTTATTCAGGTCAACCGGATTACACACAATGGCAGTCCAATGGTTCCCAGGGCATATGAACAAAGCCCGCAAGAAGATCAGTGAAGCCATGCCGGATATCGATCTGGTGATCGAGGTCATGGATGCACGTTTGCCGTTCTCCAGCACCAATCCCATGGTGGACGAGCTGTGTCGCAACAAGCCCGTTATCAAGCTGCTGAACAAGCAGGACCTGGCCGATCCTGATATCACCCGGGCCTGGGTCGACTATTTCAGCCAACAGGAAAACACCCAGGCATTACCATTGGTTGCCGAAGACAAGTCGCAACTCAAGCGGTTGTTGGCCTTGTGTCAAAAAATGGGCCGTGTGCGTTCCGGACGTAACCAGGCCATGCGCCTGATGGTGATGGGTATCCCCAACGTCGGTAAATCCACTCTGATCAATGGCCTCGCAGGACGCTATATTGCCCGTACCGGCAATGAGCCGGCAGTGACCAAGTCCAATCAGTTGATTGATTTGAAAAACGGCATGGTGCTCTCTGATACGCCGGGGATTCTCTGGCCCAAGTTTGAAAATGAAAACAGTGGTTATCGCCTGGCTGCCAGTGGTGCCGTCAAGGATACTGCCATCGAATATCAGGATATTGCCAACCACACGCTGGGATTTTTATTGCTGCAATACCCTGACCTGCTGATGCAACGCTACAAGCTCAAGGAAAAACCCGCGTCAGCAGCCGAGGCACTGGAGCACATTGGTCGCAAGCGTGGTTGTTTACGTCCGGGTGGCGTGATTGATTTGCACAAGGCAGCAGAGCTGGTACTACACGAATTACGTTCCGGTAAATTGGGGCGTATTTCTCTCGAAACACCGGAGATGGTCGCCATCGAACAAGCCGCAATCGAAGCTCGCCAACGCGAAGAACAGGAACGGCAAGAAGAAGCACAACGCTTGCAGCAAGAGCAGCGCCAGCGTCGACCCCGTCCGGCATCTCATCCAGACGATGACGCGGAGTCGTAAGCCGTCACAAAGGAAAGGGTCGTGACGACTTGATCAATACCAAATCAACCAAACCAGCCAAAACCGATACAGCCGCGCCCGGCGCCGTGATTGATCGGCTCCCCGCCCGGCTGAGCCAAAGGGTATGCGCGTTGGCTAAAAGAGATTCAACGGCAGTTTGAGATAGGACACACCGTTATCTTCTGCATCGGGCAGTGCCCCGGCGCGAATATTAATCTGCAACGATGGCAAAATCAGCCGTGGCATCGCCAATCCCGCATCTCTCGCGGTACGCAAGGCCACAAATGCTGCCTGACTGATACCATCCCGAATATGAATATTGTGCTGGCGCTGCTCGGCGACCGTTGCCGAACTCATCGCTGGCCGTCCATCCGGGGGATAATCATGGCACAAATACAAGCGCACCCCATCGCCCAGGGCAAACAGTCGCTGGATCGAGTGATAAAGGGTATCGCTATCCCCTCCCGGAAAGTCACAGCGCGCCGTGCCGGTATCCGGTGCAAACAGCGTATCGCCAATAAAAGCCACCTGCTCATCCACCACATAACTGACGCAGGCGGGAGTATGCCCCGGAGTTGCCAACACCCGGATCTGGTGATCACCCAGTGTCAGGGTGTCGCCATCAGCAACCAGCACGTCAAACTGGTGCCCATCCGCAACAAACGTCGCAGGCTCATTGAATATCTTGCTGAACGTTCCCTGCACCTGCTTGATAGGCTGTCCAATCACAATTCTAGCCCCTGTCTGGCGGCGCAGATAATCTGCCGCCGACAAATGATCAGCATGGGCATGGGTTTCCAGCACATATACCAGGCGGCTGTTTTTCTCTGCCAGACGGTCCAGCACCGCATCGATAAAACCGGTACCGGTTCGGCCGGATTTCTGATCAAAATCCATCACCGGATCGACAATCAGCGATAGCTGCTGCTCGGTGTCTTCCAACCAATGGGTATAAGTAGATGTATCCTGATGGTAGAAACTCTGGATTTGCATGGCAACCTCCGCCTTATCTTGATCATTTCAAAACAACCCAACTATATTAGAATATTCTTATTTAGCAATATTTAATATACACTGTATCAGGTGACTTCCAGCAGCCTGATGAGATTGCGGTTATGCCTTCTTCTTTCGACACTCAACGCCAACCCGCCGTCCGTCTGCTCAAGGCGCTCGCCAATGAACATCGGCTGGCCATTCTCTGTTTACTCAGACAGGGGGAAATTTCCGTGGCCGACCTCGGGCGTCAGCTGCCACTCAGTCAATCGGCCCTGTCGCAGCATCTTGCCTGGCTCCGGGGAGAACATCTGGTGGTCAGCCGCCGCGAAGCCCAGTGCGTTTTTTATTGCCTTGCTGATCACAAGGTGGTTCGCGTTATTCGTTTGTTAAACGAGCTCTACGGAGAGAATACAAACCATGTTTAGTACTCTGCGCCACTACCAACGCGAGTGGTTCTCGGCGGATCTGACAGCGGGTCTGGTCGTTGCGATTTTACTGATTCCCCAGGGCATCGCCTATGCCTTTCTGGCGGGATTGCCGCCTCAGGCGGGTTTGTACGCTGCGCTGCTGCCCTTGTTTATTTATGCCGTGCTCGGCACCAGCCCCAGCCTTGCGGTTGGCCCAGCGGCCATTGTGTCCTTGATGACGCTGGAAGCCCTGCAGCAGCTGTCGACGCCGGGCGGGGCTGAGTTCAGTCAGCTGGCTGCAGCTTTGGCGGCATTAACCGGGCTGTTTTTATTGCTGTTTTATCTGATTGGTCTGGGTCGCTGGACAACGTTTATCAGCCACTCGGTTATTTCCGGCTTTTCCAGCGCGGCTGCCATAGTCATTATTATTAACCAGAGCAAATCCCTGACCGGCATGTCGGTTCCCCGGCAGGACAGTCTGGCCGATACTCTTTGGTACGTACTGCAACATCTCGGGCAGGCCATTCCTGCAGTGGTTGTATTGTCTGTAGCAGCCATTCTGTTGCTCAAGTTATGGCCGCTTCTGTGCCGGGTATTGATTGCTGAACACTGGAAAATGTTACGTGAATTACTTGGCCGCAGCGGCCCTCTGGTACTGATTGTACTGGGCATTACGCTGGTGCCTGCGCTGCATTTACCCGCAGATATTGTAGGTGATATTCCTTCCGGTTTACCGGTATTGACGCTGCCTCAACAACTGACGATTGACCAATGGCAATCCTTGATTCCTTCTGCCTTGCTGATTGCGCTTATCGGTTATCTGGAAAGCCTGTCTGTGGCCACCGCCATGGCACGACGCGTCAAAACCTCCGGGCTGGATGCCAACCGCGAACTGTTGGCGCTAGGTATTGCCAACCTCGGGGCAGCGGTTTCACAAGCCTATCCGGTGGCGGGCGGATTTGGCCGCAGCATGGTGAATCAGGCGGCAGGTGCCCGCAGCCAGTTGGCGGGGCTGATCACACTGGCCGGTATCGTGCTGGTACTGGTGGTCGCCACCAGCTGGTTCACGGTGCTGCCCAAGGCGTTACTGGGTGCCATTATTGTGGTCGCGGTATTACCGCTGATCAACTTTCAGGATGGTTTGCATGCCTGGCGCTTTCAGAAAAGTGACGGCGTGGTCTGGCTGATGACATTTCTGGCGGTGTTGGCGACCAATGCAGAAATCGGTATTTCCCTTGGTATTTTACTGTCTCTGATCTTGTATTTACGCCGTTCCAGTGAGCCTCATATCGCCGAAATCGGTCGTTATAAAAACAGTGATCACTTCCGTAATATCCAGCGCCATGATGTCAGCACCTCACCACATGTATTGATGATTCGGGTTGATGAAAACCTGTATTTTGCCAACAGTCATTACCTGAATACTTTTATTATTCGTCGCCTCGAACAGTCGCCGGATATCCGCCACGTTGTGCTGGTAGGCAGTGCCATCAACCATATCGATTTTAACGGTTACGAAGGTCTGCTGGAGCTGCACGAGCAGCTGCAATCACTCAATATCCTGTTGCATATGGCGGAGTTCAAAGGGCCGGTGATGGACCTGTTGGAAAACACCGACTGGCTGGAACGTATCCAGCCCGGACAAGTTTTTTTTACCGCCAGTGAAGCATTAAAGGAGCTGGGCCATGTCTGATCACACCAACTCACACACCAACTCACACTCTGAATCACACCCCGAGTCACATCCGGATCGGCTGCCACCGTCGTTACCAGACCACCCGGTGAGTAACCCGGCGCCCCCTGTCCGTCCAATCTATACGGTCTCCAGCCATCGCTCTGGCCCCCGTTTTCGGGTGCGATACCGGGAGGGTACACCGCCAGCACCGGGGTGCCGATTGTGCTCTCCCGAGCGCCAGTCATAAAGCCAGTGCCAGAATGGGCTGTTGCCAATACACGCCTTAACTTTTGTGCTGAAATGTTTATCATCCCATCACACTCTTCTGCTGGCTGTTTTTTCCATGATGATACTGATCGCTGTCGTTGGCATTGCCATTATCGCCGCACTTTCTGCCTACGCCTGGCGCCTGACCCGTCAGGTCAAACGTATTGAGGCTGAACAACAGGCCGAAGCGGCTGCCGCAGAACAACAGCTGCGTGATTACCAGCACAGCCTGGTGCAGGATGTACGCTTTCTGGCGCGAGCAGTCTTGAGCGAGCAATGTGATATCACCGAAGGGGTCTTACGCTTGCACCACACCATTAAAGGCCTCGATCCCACGGTCTGGCAGCATGAGAACCTGGCCGTATTACGTATGTTTCACGAGCAAGTGGCTGATATGCCGATCCTTGATGCCTATAAAAAACTCCCTCCCAAACAACAGTTCGCCATCGACAAGCGTCGCCTGACCCTGGAAGACGAACATAAGGCGGCGATTGAACATGCGCTGAAATGGCTGGTCGAATTCCGCTTTCCCGGTTTGACCTTGCTGCATTAAGACCGGGACGCTGCCATATACGCCATCATATCGGGGAAGTATTCCGCAGCCTGAAGCGGTTCCGCCGGTGGGCGGCAATCCGGGATATAACGGTCAGATTGTGATGTGCGGACAGTGGCGCTGCAGCAGAACCATCGACCAGCCTTCAACCGCTCATGACATGACTGACAATACACCCATGGATATCCAACATAACGTCAAGGAGTCTGTATGACTTTTCGCACCGCACTGATAGCCCCGCTGTTGTTGACCTGCTTACCCGTCCTGGCCGACTGGCAAGTCGACAATGATTCAGTGGTCGCCTTCCAGACCACCAAGAATATTAACAAGGTAGAAAATCATCACTTCAAACACGTGTCCGGGGCCGTTAGCAGCACCGGCGCTGCCACTATCAATATCGACCTGAGCAGTGTTGCCACCGGTATCGATATTCGTGACAGCCGCATGCAATCCATGCTGTTTGATACCAGCCGGTTTGCCACTGCCGTGCTGCAGGCCACGGTTCCTGCCAAGGTCATGACCTCGCTGGAACAGGGCAAACCAACACGCTTTACTCTGTCTGGCTCCCTGTCGTTACACGGCAAACAGGCGACGGTCACTACCGAGGTACTTGCCACTCCCGCAGCGGATGCCTCTTTGGTTGTCAGCAGCCTGGCGCCTGTCTTGATTGATGCCGCCGAGTTCGGGCTTGAGGGCGGTATCGAAGCATTACGCAATATCGCCAAACTGACATCCATTACCCAGGTCGTACCGGTAGAATTCACTCTGATCCTGAAGCCGCAGTAACCCGCCTGGCCGACCGTGTCAGGCGTATCGCTTACTGTTTGTACGCCTGACTTCAGCAACCGTGGCGCGCGATCCAAACACGCAGCCACACCGGATGAAATTTGTTAAACTATCATCCTTCTGTTTCTATTATTGCTGGTAACTGTCTTTGATTCTGGTTTTTGACTCTGGTGTTGGTGGCCTTGGTGTTGTCAGGGAGATACACCAGTTACGCCCCGACCTGACAGTGCACTATCTGATGGATACGGCAGCCTTCCCTTACGGCATCCAGAATGATCAAATCCTGACCCGGCGGATTATCGCCTTGTGTCAGCAAGCAGTGGCAGCCCTGCCGGTCAAGTTGCTGGTTATCGCCTGTAATACCGCCAGCACGTTGGCACTCGATTCATTACGGGCAGTACTGGATATTCCGGTAGTGGGTGTGGTTCCAGCCATCAAGACAGCGGCAGAGCAATCAGCCAATGGCGTGATCGGTTTGCTGGCAACACCGGCCACCATCAGTCGCTCTTATACCGACAAGCTGATAAACGATTTTGCCGCTCATTGTGATGTCAGGCGGCTGGGCAGTCGCCAACTGGTTGAATGGGCTGAAAGCCTGGTTCGTGCACCGGATCAATATCATCAAGGCTTGTCAGAGCGCATCCAACAACACCTGTCAGGCTGGATAGAACAAACACCCAGGCCCAGTCATATTGTGCTGGGCTGTACTCATTTCCCGCTGCTACGGCCGTATCTGAGTAAGCTTTGGCCAACGATTATCTGGGTTGACTCCGGTGCAGCCATTGCTCGACGAGTCAATCACTTACTCGGAGCCGCCCCTGCTGATACCAGGCTCGGACAGCTCTATCTGTATCAAACGAATGGCATCGCCGACGCCCGATATTTGAGCCAGTTCTGGTCCGCTGCCGCGTTGCCAGAGAGTATCAACCCTGATTGGGTAAAACTGAATTTGCCAGAAACCACTGGCAATACAGTCAACATAAGCTGTACAAGCAACCCTCTTGTATGAGTATTTTTTAATTTGAGTATAGTGCTCAGGTATTTTGGAAATCTGGATAAAACATGTCAAAACTCGAACACCTTTACAGTGAGGTTCTAACCGACCTGGGAGAGGACATCACCCGTGAAGGCTTGCTGGATACGCCCAAGCGCGCAGCCAAAGCCATGCAATTTCTGACCAGTGGTTATAACGCCAGTCTCGAAGAAGTAATCAACGGCGCGGTGTTCACCAGTGATAATGACGAGATGGTCGCGGTACAGGGCATCGAGTTTTACTCATTGTGTGAACACCATATGCTGCCCTTTATCGGACGCTGTCATATCGGCTATCTACCCAACGGCAAGGTACTCGGCCTATCCAAGTTTGCCCGAATAGTAGACCTCTTTGCCCGTCGCCTGCAGATCCAGGAAAACATGACCAAACAGATTGCTGAAGCCGTCGAAGAAGTGACTGGCTGCCGTGGTGTTGGCGTCATTCTGGAAGCACAACATATGTGTATGATGATGCGCGGTGTGCAAAAACAGAATTCATCCATGCGCACATCTGTTATGAAAGGGGACTTTCGCAGCAATCCGGCCACCCGTAGCGAGTTTATGCGTTTGGTCGGGATGTAACCCGATGACTTCGTGAGCTGCCAGTCTTTTTATACAGGGTATAAAATACCTGGCGCTCCGACAGACTGCTGATCAGATCTGAACGCGCTGCTCCGTAACGCTGCCCGACTCTTTACCAGAGTCCAGATGCTGGTCAGACAGCTTCATACCCACCCAACACCAGCAACCTCCCCCATAGCCATTCCCGCACCCCCTCTGTCATATCCGTAGACCTGCATACTTTCTGATAACCATCAGACAGCCATTTAGTAGCCGTCTAACAGCCGCTGATTGCTACTTCCAGAAACACATTATTCGGCTTTCTGTACCCAGCCAATGACCACGGTGTCACCCTCTGTAACAGCTACCAATAAAGCCATGTCTCTCCCCTATTTATCATTGCGATCCAGTATTACTGAGCGTAGATTCAAGGAAGGAAAAGGAGAAAAGAACCAACAAAAGAGGTAATGGATTATGAAAAATACCTGGTTAGTCACCACCTTGGTGTCGTTGCTTTCAGCGACCAGTCTGACGACTCATGCCCTGACGACTCCGCTTCCAGAGCGGTTACTGTCATTAAATGGCCACCATACCCTGCAACTGGCTGATTCATTATCCCGGGATTATTTTTATATCCGCGATGCCTATACCAGCGCTCTCTATCATGCCCCTTCCCGCACCGGTATACAGCGCCTTGAACTGACGGTTCAATCCGAGCGAATCAGCGGTCGTGGGGTTGGCTTGTCACTGTACGATACCATTGCCATCACGTCGGAATGGGAACAGATGGCCATACTGGAAGCACGCCTGAATGCGCTGGTCAAAATGATGGATACCCGTCTGATACAGGGTGACCGTATTGTTATTGAGTACACCCCCGGCCGTGGCTCGGAAGTAATGGTCAAGAATGAATATATGGGTATTATCCGTGGACAGGACTGGTTTCAGGCGCTGATCCAGGCCTCGATGGCACCCGCTGTTCTTGTTGATGCTCCTGCGTTGCAAGTACAGCCACCACAAACCAGTAACAGTATCTCAGCAGTGTTTTTGTAGGGGGCTTTTTGTAAGTCTGGTTTCGAGTGTTGACCTTGATTATGTGACACGTCAACACATCGCAACCAGCAGATATAAAAAAAGCGGCTTGCGCCGCTTTTTTTATATCAAACCCGAGTAATCAGAACTTGTAACCAGCACCAACAAAGTAAACCAGCGGATCAATTTCTACATCAAGGCCATCAGCTGCACCGCCTTTGATTTTTGTATCGATATCCATTTTCCAAGCTGCAGCATTCACCAGCCAATGATCATTCAGGGCATAGTCAACACCTACGGAGTAAGTCAAACCCCAGCTGGTTTCCAGCCCTTTGGTACCAAGACCCGCATCATCTTCTTCATCAAAGAAGAAGGTATGGTTAACACCCAGGCCCACATAGGGTTGCAGTTTGGAATCGGCTCCCATTGGGTAATACTGTACAGAAACAGTAGGTGGCAAGTGTTTGGTTGTCGCAATCGTAGCGCCATCAATAGCACCACCATCACCTTCGACTTCGTGTTCAAAAGGCGTCGCTGCCAGCAGTTCCACACCGATCTGGGAGGTCACCATATAAACACCGGTCAAACCCAATTGGGTATCTGACAAGACATCCAGTTCACTGCCTGCAACAAGACCACTGCTATCGGCATTACCGTCTTTCGGAGAAACCGTCACAGCACCCGCCTTGACGATAATGTCACCCGCTTCGTAGGCCATAGCCGGGATAGCAGATACTGCAACAACAGTAGCCAGCAGAGTTTTGATCAGTTTCATTTTGCACTCCTTGATTCCGTGCTTTTGGTAGATGAGTGCAGGGTACCCGGCTTGATCTGCACAATTTTGATGCAAATCAAGCATTTAATGCCCCAAAATAAAGACACCTGACAATCTTGTGATAGGTCAATTTGTGTCAACCCTACAAGCTGTCCAACAGTGCTATGGCATGCTTCTTTCATTCAAAGGCAGCAAAAAAACGTTAGCTGAGATACAGTTAGCCATCCCTGATATTATTGTCACCGGATTCAGGCTGAAGTGTGACTACCATCGTGATTGACACTGCCGTCTGACATGATCAGACCCTCTTCATTGAGGCTGATCCACTGGCCATCGTTTTCCTGTCCACCATTGTGAACAACATCCGGAGAAAATCATGGAGTTGACGTTTGATTGAGCAGTTTTCTGCGGCATTCGCTACCCGGATCGGAAGACGATTGCTTTCATACTTGCTATTGGCCAATTTCCTTATCGCCACCTTGTCTTATGGCTGGATGCTGATCGACGACTACCAGCATGGTACGCAACGCCTGCAAAATAACCTGGTCAAGCTGGAGGACAGTTATCACGACAGTCTTGTCATCAGCCTCTGGAATTTCAATTCCGAGCAGCTGCGCACACAGCTGAAAGGCATGCTCAACTTTGACGGCGTTGAGTACATCATGGTCGACAGTACCGACTTTGGTTACGTCGAAACTGGCCTCAAGCCAAACAAGGTTGATATTCGCCACCAATTCAATCTCTATTACGAAGATCAGGACAATAACCGCACCTTTCTGGCAACCCTGACCATTCTGGGCAGTTATGCACAGCTCTACCAACAACTGGAAACCCGCGCATTGAATATGCTGCTGGTACTGCTCTGCCAGACCATTACCATATCCCTGGTATTACTGCTGCTGATCCACCATCTGATTACCCGTCATATTCGCTCATTGTCAGAGTGGGCCAATGCCTTTTCCATTCAAACACCCGACCACCCAGTCACACTTGAGCACCGCACCACCAATACCATGCACAAGCAAGATGAGCTGGACGCCCTGGCCTCTGCCATCGAGAAAATGCGTCTGTCATTACTCAATGACATGCACCTGCGTGACCAGGCCAGAATGGAATTGGAAGATACCCACAATCACCTCAATATGGCGATTGAGAACACCACCATGGGCTTCTGCCGCTATCTGGTTCGTGAAGATCACATGGAAACCAACCGCAACTTTTGTTACCAGCTACGAACCGATCAAGAAGCCCTGAACGGTATGGAAAACCCGTTACATGCTATTTTGGAACGTATGAATTCAGACACCAGTGCAGAGCAACGGGAACGTATTTACCAGTTACTGCAAGGACGGATCAAACGGGTCCAGGGCAAATTTTCCATTCTCAAATTCAATGGTCAGGAAGGTGTATTCGATATCAGCTTTCAGGCCATCCGTTTTCATAACAACCGCCCGAACGAAGTGCTGATCTGCAGCGTTGACCACACCAGTGAATATTATGCTCACAAGCAATTGCAAGATCTGAATCTGCGTATGGAAGCCTCTTTACGCCAGCAACAAGACGAATTCCAGCATATGGCAATGGTGCAAAGCAGCGACCTTGAACGCTTGCAGCGGGAATGTGATCACTTGCGCCATCAGGTAACCAACCGGCAACGCCCCTCATTACTGGCACTGGTTGCTCCCACGCTGGAACAAGCCTCCCAGGCGACAGAGCCAGCTCTGGCGATACCACTGGCGCTGGCAACGCGATCATTTAATGTATTGACCGGACCAGCCAAACAATCGGTAGATCTGGTGCAGTTTATCCAGCATCACTTGTCACAATCCCGATTATCTGTCGCCCTGACCACACCGCTCTCGCTGATTATCGACGTCAAACTGGTACTGATTGAATTCCTGCTCGATCACTTGCTGGTCATGCCTGCCAAAGATAACGCCATCGATCCAGCCCTGACGCTCTCATTACAAGAGCAGGCCCTGACCCTGACGGTGGTACTTGGCAGTCATGCCGATAAACCCCTGCCACTACTCTGGACCCCGTTGTTACGGAATATTTGTGAAGAAATCGTCAATATGGAAGTCAATGGCCACATTCTCTGGAGCGATGACCAGAGCTCGGTGACGGCTGTTATTAAATTACAACTGGAAGACCTTTGATCTGTTACTCAGGCAGCCAGCCGTCAGCAACACATGAATTCTGTTGCTGAACAGCGCTGCAAAACGTACATTCCATTTCCCCATTTCCAGATAAGAGGCAGCTGTGTCCTACCCACATTTTATTGCTGTTGATGCCAGTTCCTACGAAGAAGAAGCACATCCTATTGCGATTGCCTGGTCAATGGCCGATGGCATGATCAAAACCACCCTGCTCCAGCCCGATGATGGTTGGGATGACTGGGATTACGCCCTCGAGGACATTCACGGCATCAGCCAGGATACGCTCTATCAGCGCGGCGAAACCACCTGGGCCGTCGTGCGAGAGCTGGAAAACGATCTGGAACAAACCTTCCTGATGACCGACGATCCCGAGCGCATAGAACCCTTGCTGGCCAAAATCTACGAGGCCTGCAATCGTGAACTCAGTATCGAAGTCGGTAATCATGGTGAAGACATCACCGATCAAGCCGCTCTGGCAGAAGCCACAGAACAGCTGTTTCATCACCAGCTCACCTGTGATGAACGGGTGCTGATCATGCTGCAACTATGGGCTCAACAACATGGCATGATTGAAAAGTTACCGGTACAGGATCTGGAAGAAGACTGACACAGACGTGTCAGTTCTGGTAAGCCGTATCGATCAACCGCACCGCGAGCCACCGTTATCTGGTGAATCGCAAGGCACGGTCAATCAAGTGACCACTCAGCCTATGATGATTGTTAACGCCCGAAAGACGTTAACAATGGGTCGATATTTGTAACAGCTTAATGAACACAACACTCCTGTGCAGCAAGCGTCTTTTTCTGCTCTGGCAGGCTTTCTACCAAGCCGTCAAGATCATCCGCCAGCAAGCCATTCTGGTTGATCTTGCCTTCCCACTGCTGACGCAGGGTCTGTGCAACCCGCACCATTTCTCGTAATGATGGCTCCACTTCTTCCCAGCGGCGGGTTTTCAAACCACAGTCCGGGTTGACCCACAGATGACGCAAAGGAACCACCCTTGCCGCCGCTCGCAGTATCGAGGCCATGGCACCGGCATAAGGTACATTCGGGCTATGGATGTCATAAACCCCCGGGCCAATACCATTGTGATACGGATGCTGTGCCAGACCATCCAGTAATTTACTCGCTGACCGGGCGGTTTCCAGCGTGATCACATCCGCATCCATGGCTTCAATCGCAGGCAGGATGTCATCAAAATCGGCGTAACACATATGGGTATGAATCTGGGTGTCGGCCGCCACATCGGTAGTGGCATAACGGAAACTGTTCACCGCCCAGGCCAGATAGCCAGCCCGATCAGCCTGTTTCAACGGCAGAGCCTCACGTAATGCCGGTTCATCCACCTGAATCATGCCAATACCTGCCGACTCCAGTTCGGCAATCTCAGTCCGCAACGCCGCAGCCAATTGATAAGCAGTTTGTGACAAGGGCTGGTCGTCCCGTACAAAGGACCATTTCAGCAGGGTCACAGGGCCGGTCAACATGCCTTTTACCGGGCGAGCGCTCAGACTGGCAGCATAACGGCTCCACTCGACCGTCATTGCTTGCGGGCGTTCGATATCCCCAAAAATCAGCGGTGGCTTGACACAACGAGAGCCATAACTCTGCACCCAGCCATGACTGGATACCGCAACACCCTCCAGCAACTCACCAAAGTATTCCACCATGTCGTTACGTTCTGCTTCGCCATGCACCAATACATCCAGACCAATATTTTCCTGGATACGGATGCAGTACTCCACCTCAGCCAGCAAACCCGAATGATACTCAGCAGGACTGATCTCTCCCTGACGGAAACGGCGGCGCAGCTGACGGATTTCCGTTGTTTGAGGGAAAGACCCAATCGTGGTGGTTGGCAACAACGGCAACTGCCAGCGCGCCTGTTGGCGCTCAGCCCGCTGCTCATATGGCAAATCGCGTTGCCACTCCTGGCTGGCTGCCGTTTGTGCAACCAGCTTGACTGCCGGCTTGTGCACAATGGCCGATTCGCGACGACCAGTAATTCGGGCCGCTTGCTGGAGCCAGACAGCGCTGCTCAGGGTAGCCTCCGTGTTCAAGGCATCGGCTAACAACCGCCCTTCTCCCAGCTTCTGCTGGGCAAAAGCCAACCAGGGCAGTACTGCCGGAGTGATGCGGCCGCTAGCAGACTCCTCTTTCACATCATAAGGAACGTGCAACAAGGAACAGGACGTTGATACCCAAAGACGGTCATCCAGCCGTGTTGTGATCGGTTTTAACAATTGATAACAGGCATCCAGATCGGTACGCCAAATATTACGCCCGGAAATCGCACCAACCGACAACACCTTGTAAGGCCCAAGCTGGTCGACCAGGGTATCGAGATTTTCAGTTCCAGCCACCTGATCGATATGTAACCCTTGTACCGGCAACGACAAGGCCAGTGCCCGGTTACTGTCGAGGCCACCAAAATAGCTTGCCAGCAATACATTCACGCCACTAAAACGCAGGCTATGGTAAGCCGGTTCAAAGGCCTGACGCCAATCGTCCGGTAGATCCAGCGCCAGAATCGGCTCATCCAGCTGCACCCAGTCGATGTCTTGCTCACGTAACAAGCGGAACAACTCGCTGTATACCGGCAACAGTTTTGGCAGCAGAGCCAGACGGTCCACTTCCTTTTCACTTTTGGCCAGGAAGAGATACGTCAACGGACCAATAATGACCGGCTTAACGTTATTCGACCGTGATTTGGCTGCTGCGATCTCTTCCAGCAACCATTCAGGCTGCAGATTAAACGTATCGTCGGCGTGGCATTCCGGTACCAGATAATGGTAATTGGTATCGAACCACTTGGTCATCTCAGCGGCATGGCAAGGTGTGCCAGAGGGAGCGCGACCCCGCGCAGCCAGAAACATCTGATCAATCAGGTTATCGGTGGTTTTGACCCGTTCTGGTAAATGCCCCAGCAGAACCGAGGTATTCAGTACCTGATCGTACAAGGCAAAATCACCAACGGTCAGAAAATCAACACCAGCGTCCAATTGACGTTGCCAGTTGGACTCACGAATCTCCGCCGCCAGCGTCAACAACTCTGGCTGACTGATATCGCCCGCCCAATAGCTTTCCAAACCACGTTTGAGCTGACGTTGATCGCCAATACGAGGAAACCCAAGAATATGAAACTTTGTCATGCTTTTTCTCTACATCATGAAATTATCACGCATTGTTGCAAACTTCATACATGAGAAAAAACGAAAAATATTGTACTTACATTGAGAAATATTAATTCAAAAGACAACGATGGCCAGTCGCAAAGCAAGACCCACACAGTGCTCAAAACCTGGAACCGTCAGGTAAGGTCAGGTCAGGTCAGGTAAGGTCAGGTCAGGTCAGGTCAGGTCAGAGAGGAAGAGAGGAAGAGAGGAAGAGAGGAAGAGAGGAAGAGAGGAAGAGAGGAAGAGAGGAAGAGAGGAAGAGA
>NZ_JAUYVV010000050.1:0-2511 GCF_030689165.1 Oceanobacter sp. 4_MG-2023
TGACAGCTCAACCATGCTGTCATCGATAACCGGGATAGCATCCTGGAAATCGACAGTGGACTCTTCTACTTCCAGCGTCTCTGACGGCTCAACCATGCTGTCATCGATAACCGGAATAGCGTCCTGAAAATCAACAGCGGATTCTTCTACTTCCAGCGTACCAGGCAAATCAAGCAAGCGATCGTCAATGACCGGTAGTAATGGTTCTGCTGTGTCAGACTCATGCACCAGCGGAACGTCTGTACCTTCCAAACCAGTTTCCGGCGACACTTCAGTATTCTGATGCACGGAGTCAGACGTCTGCCATGCCGTTGTCTGATCATGCGAATCTGGAGTTGTTGTATCTTCGACGTCAGAGAGCGGGCTGTACTCGATCGTGGCCGGTGTATCTGGGAGCTCACGATCATCACTGGCAGAGAAATCCAGCTCGATGGTATGTCCCAGGTCGCTAAAATCAGCGTCGGCCCCATCAGAATCGTCCAGCTGACGAGGAATAAAAGGTTCGTCCGACAGGAGCGGCAACTCTGCCTCAGAGACAGTTTGAGTGGCCTCTGGCGCAGATACCTGAGCCGTTTCAATACTGGATTGATCACCGGCCAACTCAAAAGACGGCTCGTCTTCAAAATCACGGTGATCATCAGAACCCGTTACTACCGGTTCAATATCCAGTGTCGTCGGGGCAGCGTTCCCGGCACTGGAGAACGGAGTGTTAATAGCGTCGGCCAGCGTCGCAACAGGTTCACCCGTATCGGTTTCCGGGGTGGGCTGATGCCATGCAGATCCAACGGAGTGGTCACTTAACTGATCAACATCATCTGCGCCGGCAGCAAGGTCGGTGGTCGCCTGGATGGTATCCGTTACCGGTGCAACGGCCATATCATCGTCAGCGGGAATGTCTCCCGGCGCTTCTCCAAAAGGGCTTTCGTCAACCTTTGCCTTGGCATCGGCATCCTCTGCCCAGGCTTTCAGCAGATGGGTAATACCCAGAATACGATCCAGAATGGCTGGCCGCTCAAGCGCTTGCCCTGCGGCCAGGCAGTCCATCATGTTCAGTAATTGCTCCTGGCCTTCCATTGCCAGTTCAGCCCAGTTATTTTGTTCTGCAGCCTGGGTTTTTTCCCCAGACTGACTGGCCTGCAAGTAAAAGCCGTGCAAGCTGGTAGCCAGTTCATGGATACGCGGTTGTTCCGCCTGTTCAGCGCCATCGGCGACTTCAACCAGATCGCGGCACAGGGCATCCAGAACACTGAAGTCACCACTTTTCTGCCACTGCCGCAGCAGTAAATCGGCTTCCAGCAACGAGTCCATACCATTCGCCAGGAATTGTGAAATAGCCTGGGGGTTGGGTGTCTTGATGACCGTGTTGTCATTCTGCAACAAGGTTGCCAGCAACGACTGCTCAACCTGTTCTATTCGCTGCAGATACGCTTGTTCCGCATCCGTCAGGTTTCGATACAGGTCTGTTTTATTCTGCAGTGCCGAGGCAATAAATACCGCGCCATCGTCTATCAGTTCAACCAGCTGTTCGCTGTTACTGACCTGATAGGCCCGTAATTCCTTGAGCAAGCGTTCGAGTGGGGCAGCCAGACAAGCAATACTGCTGATGCCTGCCATATGTGCGCTACCTTTGAGGGTATGCAGGGCTCGCTGTACCTGATCACCTAGCGGGTTATCAAAATAACTCCGGCGAGATGTTTCAACAAAGTCATTGACGGTTTCCAGATGACCGTTCGCTTCCTGGACGAATACTTCCAGTAAAGCACTGTCGTCATCAGTTTCATGACTGTCATCAACATCGCTGTCTGCTGCAGTAACCGTTTGTTCCGTATCTGCTTGTTCAGTGACAGAAGCCTCTGCCGTGGCAGCTGCTGGCCCACTTCCCAGCACTTCTGCCAGATCGGGTACCGTCAGTCCTGCAGCCAGCGCGTGGGCGTAATCCATCAATGGCTGGGTATCGACACTCGGACCACCACGTTGACGGAAATCGTCAATCAACGCCGGCAAGACACTCATGGTGTGTTCAACCACATCAATCAGGTTGTCGCTGGTTGAAATGGTCTTGTCGATCACCCGATTGAACATATTTTCAATCGACCAGGCCAGCTCTCCGATAATCAGAGCCTGAACCATACGACCACTGCCCTTCAGGGTATGGAACGCTCGCCTGACCGTCGTCAATGACTCGGCGTCGGCAATATCCTGTTTGTAGCGGGGCCAGTATTCTTTCAGTGTCTCGGTGACTTCTTCCGCTTCTTCCAGGAAGATTTCGATGATTTCATCATCGATCAGATCGTCATCAACTTCGACCAACAGATCGGCAACGGAGACCGGAGCTGGCGGTAACGCTGCTCGTGCTGCGGAGACAGCTGCAGGAGCGGCAGCAGGAGCAGCTGTCGTAATAATCTCTGGCTCTGGCTCTGGCTCTGGCTCTGGCTCTGGCTCTGGCTCTGGCTCTGGCTCTGGCTATGTCGCTGGGTCTGGGGGGGGAGGGGGGGGGGTGTGGGGGGGGGG
>NZ_JAUYVV010000051.1:0-2360 GCF_030689165.1 Oceanobacter sp. 4_MG-2023
GTTGGCGGGTGATTTCATTGTTTGGCCTCCGCAGTGGCTGCGTATGAGCAGGTTTTGCAGGCGCGATACAGCTGCACTCGCAAGGGGTTGTGGGTGGCTCCGGCCTGGCGCTGGTAGCGCTGGCAGTTGTCTAACGCCAGTTCTCCGAGCACGGGGCACGTGACTGTATCGCCCAGGTATTCACCCCGGACGAGCTTTTCAATGCGGGTTAAATCACCCGGATACTTGCCTTTAAGCACTTGGCTGATCAGTGCACCAGAGACGCCCAGTTCACGAGCCACTTTGGCTTGTGAGCGATTGCTGCATTGATGGCGCAGCTCGGTCATCCAGCGGGGTTCGTCGGTACTGACTAGTGGGATGGCTTCCATTTCAGTTGGCCTCTGATTCAGTGGATTTGGTGGGGTGGGATGACCAAACCACCAGTCCCAGGTTTGGGTCGTAGATCTGTTTGGTGCGTTGTATTTGGGGCGGACGTGGGCCGGTATTTTTGCCAGGAATCAGGCGGTAGCGGGTGAGTCCTCCGCCGTTGTGAGCCGCTTTAGTGATCCGCAAATATCCGGCGTTGGTCAGGTAGCGGCAGTATTCCGCTGCATCACGTTCTTCGACCTTGACGGAGTCGGTGTTGGCGGCGGCAGCCAGCTCCCGGTAGCTGAATTCACCCAGTACCTTGATGGTGCGCCAGAGGTTTTCTCGTCCTCGTCCCTGGGTTACTGGCTGGCCTTCTTTATTCAGGCGTGGGGTTTCAGTCCCGGTGTTTTTGATCAGTGTCCAGGTATTTGGCTGGCCCTTCTTTTCAGCCTTTTCAACACTCAGGTAGCCGCCCAGTTGCAGACGCTTGAGATAGCTTGAAATGGTCATGGTATGAACACTGGTGCCTTTTTTTGAAAGCCAGAGGTATAGCTCTGGCGTGGTGAAACACGCTAACGTTCGAATGCCGATCCAGATGGCATCTTGCCCGCGGCCCTGACTCATATAGGCTGGCTGGCGACTCATACGTTACGCCCCCGTGGCGCTTGGCCGGTAAATAGTGGCTCGTCAAAGTTGGCTAGCGTCACTCGATTGGTGCCGTTGTCGGCCGCCCAGTTGCGGATGTTCTCCAGGTTGACGCAGACCCGACGGGTAACACCCTTGGTGGCATCCAACAGGTTCAACAGCAGCTGTTCGTCGATTTGTATGTCTCGGGCGTAGATTTCAGTGAGCTGCAGCACGTCGCGCATTTGGCACGGTTGAGCGGGCACCCATTTCAAGATGCGGTTATGAATTTTTTCAAATTTGGCTAGCTTGGCAGGCAGTCGCTCCTCGCCGATCAGGAGAATGGCGGCTTGGGAGCCTTCGTACAGATCCATTGCGAGCATGACGTGGCTTTTGCTGTCTGCCAGCCAGTCGGCCTCGTCGATGATCAGCGGGCGGCCTGATTGCATCAGTTCTTCACAGGCTTGTTCGTTCATGTCTGCCAAATTTTTGGCGGGCATGATGCCCATTTCACGCAGAATGGCTTCCAGAAACTTCTTACGTGTCCAGGTGCTTTTGCACTGCACATAGAAGGCTCGGTGAGCGTTGGCGACGTAACTGGCGGCAAACGATTTGCCGACGCCACTGTGTCCATGCAGCACTCCCAACCCTGGCAGGCTGGGGCTACGCTCTTGCAGTTGCACCATCGCTTGGTTGGTCAAGGCCACGTTGGTGATTCCGGCTATGTTCGACATTCTGATTTCCTTCTTTTTTCGGGTTTAAACCGTGTTAATCCGGTCTTAACGGCCGGTTAGGGTTATTTGTCCGGTCCGCATCAGGTGCAGATCGCGGCCGGTTTTGTAAGCGCTGCTGTTTTTAAATCGGCTGTACCAGGCGGCCTCTGAGGCATCTGCAGTGCTGGTTTCTATACGTGCCGCAATGTCCAGGGCGTACAGGTAGCGCTCCTCCATATCCTCGGGGGGCCGGATGACCGGCACACTGAACTCAGGACGAATCACCTGTGCGGCACGCGGTGCCGACGGTTGTTCCAGGGGCGGTAGCGCTGGCAGATCGGCGGTAGGTTGTGCCTGTTGCGCAGCCAGGGCAGCTCGGGCTGCGTCAATGCCAGCGCTGGTGTGCTCTTGCTCTGGGCGTGGAAAATGGCGCACTTTTTCGGCACGCCCTTCTGATGCGCGGTGGTCCAGAATCTGTTGGGCAACGTCGCGCTTGGTAACTTTTTGGGCGGCGGTTTTCAGACGGCGGCGCTCTTCTTGTATCGCCTCTTTTTGAATGATCTTGGCTTTTACGCCAACCTCTTCACGGCTGACGCCAGTGATCGCCGGATCTTCGGCGGTGCAGAGGTAGTCGCCGTCCAGGTCATAGACATAGATGCGCCCCATGTCGGCCTC
>NZ_JAUYVV010000052.1:0-2347 GCF_030689165.1 Oceanobacter sp. 4_MG-2023
TTCGCTGCATTCGTCGCCTTGCCCTGAACAACGGCAACACTCGCGCAGAGCCGTGCAGGATTAAATGGATGTCCCCTGTAGTATCAGGCAATGTGTTTTGTCTCGCAGACTGTAGAAAAGAGAGGTGTGTATGGAAAATCAACTAAAGGAACAGCTTCAGCAATTGCATGAAGAGTTGCAGGCCAACCCGAAGCTGGATGAAGAAACCGCAGGATTGATGAGAAAAGTTGCGGAAGATATTGAAGTGATGGAGCTGACTGACAGCGGTGATGTCGTGGAAGGCTTGCAAGAGTACGCCATTCGCTTCGATCAGGATCATCCGGCACTGTCTGAGATTTTGCGACAAATCGTGGATACCCTGGGTCGCATCGGTGTTTGATTGAAGGGTGGGTGACTGTTGTTGTCAGCGCCCAGTCTTGTTGTTCAGATCGTTACCGCAATAATAATATCGGAGACTCGTTGTATGAGACACATGCCAACGCTCGCTGAAGTAATGACAGCATTCCCTCTGCATATTGGTGAAAACACACGGTTAACAGAAGCCGCAGACTTGATGGCACAACACCAGTGTCATCATCTGCCGGTGATGGATGGTGATGAGGTGATCGGGTTGTTAGGGGCTGACGATATCAAGTTGGCGCAGCAGCCTGGACACAATCTGGATGATAGCCAGGAGCTGGTGGTCGGTGATATGTGTCAACGACGCGTGGCCCGGGTTGATCTGCACACGCGTCTGGATGTCGTGCTGGCTTATATGGCAGACAATGGCAGCAGCGCTGTGATTGTCATGCGTAATGAGAGACTGGCTGGTCTGCTAACGACTCATGATGTGTGCCGCTTTACCGCCAACTGGCTGCACAAGGAATATATGCCAAGTGACGATCCTGACATTGCTTGAATAATCATCAAGCTATATCAAGGTAAAAGCTGACAGGGCATGGAACAGGATGCCCGGCTGCTGGTCTTCGATCCGTTTGACCGGCGGCCAGTCCTTATCATCAACGTTTCTCTGAATCCTGCCTTTGCACTCTTTTGCACCGACTGTGTCGTCTTTGTGATAATTCTTTGTGCATTTTTGTGAGCATTGCTGGCTTTACTTGGGCAGTTATTGATAAAAGGCAATATTTTTTTCTTCCTTGACTGTTCCAGAGTGATGACAGAACGCTGGATAAACCAGTCACAACCCCGCAGTACGGTACGTATAGTCAGCCAATAGTGCTTTTTTGACCTGTTCTGATGATTTTTTGGGCGCTGGCCATGATCCGGGCACCTGCCTGCAAAATTTATTGGTTGGTTTGGCAGAGCTGGTACGGAGTTTGCGAAAGACTATGTAAAGGAGGATCTGCCCATGTACAAAATCGCTGATATCCAAGACTATCGCCAGCCCAAACCTGCCACTGCCGCCCATTGGCTGACAGGCCTGACTGAAATCATTGAAGGTCGTTACCAGGACGAAGAAAGCATCCAGCGCCTGCTGATGTTGATTTCTGAACACACGGAACTGCGTAATGTATCCATTGCATTACCTGACTCCCCAAGCCGCTTTAAAGCCCAATATTGTTCCACTGGTGTTACCAATGGTGTGTACAGCTTTGCTGTCCAACATGCCTTGTGCCGTCAGTTTGAATCACGTGAATGGTTGGTCATCAAGGATGGCAGTGAGCGTCCGGAACGATTTGACCCCCAAGCCAGTGGCCTGACGTTGCAGGATCGTTGCTTGCTGGTCCCACTGGTGCTGCGTCAGTCAGTACTGGCTGTGTTGGTGATGGACCTTCGTGGTGCAAGACTGGACAATGTCAGCCTTGAACTGGTGCACTGCCTTGGTGCTCAGATTGCTCAGATTCTGGCAACACAAGTGGTGCCTAATTTCAAGACTCTGTATGCACGTCCTTACCAGCGTGTGCAAGAAGATGAACTGAGTGATATTCACGCAGCCATCGATAAGTGCAACGGCAACAAGACCATGGCTGCAAAAGTGCTGGGATTGACGCCACGGCAATTACGTTATCGCTTGTCCAAACTGAGTGAAGAAACGACGTCCTCGATGAGTGCTTCAGAAGTCACTCATTAAGCATTGGTTATATCCATTCTGTATGCGGGTCTCCGGCCCGTCGTTGATACTGGGGTGACTGGTATCTGCGACGGGCAGTCTGCTCGTATTGGCTGACCAGCCTGTCTCTTTTCCCCGCATGACCCATAACCCGCCTGTCATTCGTTTGTTATCCGGCTTGTTATCCTGTTCGCTGTTTTTGGTTGCTCGATAAACTATTGGGGACATCCATTTAATCCTGCACGGCTCTGCGCGAGTGTTGCCGTTGTTCAGGGCAAGGCGACGAATGCAGCGAAA
>NZ_JAUYVV010000053.1:0-2253 GCF_030689165.1 Oceanobacter sp. 4_MG-2023
GAGGCCGACATGGGGCGCATCTATGTCTATGACCTGGACGGCGACTACCTCTGCACCGCCGAAGATCCGGCGATCACCGGCGTCAGCCGCGAAGAGGTTGGCGTAAAAGCCAAGATCATTCAAAAAGAGGCGATACAAGAAGAACGCCGCCGCCTCAAAGTCAGTGCCCAAAAAGTCACCAAGCGCGACGTTGCCCAGCAAATTCTTGATCACCGCGCAGCAGAAGCCCGCGCCGAAAAAGTGCGCCATTTTCCACGACCAGAGCAAGAGCACACCAGTGCTGGCATTGACGCCGCCCGCGCTGCCCTGGCTGCGCAACAGGCACAACCTGCCACCGATCTGCCAGCGCTACCGCCCCTGGAACAACCACCAGTACCCCGTGCGGCTCAGGTGATTCGGCCTGAATTTGTCGCCCCAGCGTTCCAGCCACCAGACGACTTTGAAGAACGCTACCTGCTTGCCGTAGACATCGAGCAGCGAGCCGACACCGGAGACGCCACCGACGCTGAGGTGTTGTGGGCCAAACGATTCAAGACCAGCAAGGCGTTTATCGCCGGAAAAGACCTTCACGAAATGCGCACCCGCCAGGTGCCCCTGACAGCACGTTAAGCGCTGATTAACGCGAATTAAACGGAGTATTTATCAATGTCGAACATCGCCGGTATCAACAACGTGGCTCTGACCAATCAAGCCATGATGCACCTGCAAGACCGCAGCCCCAGCCTGCCCGGTTTGGGAGTCCTTCATGGCCCCAGCGGCTATGGCAAATCCTTCGCGGCCAGCTACGCCGCCAATGCCCACCGCGCTTTTTACATCCAGTGCAAAAGCACCTGGACACGCAAGAAGTTCCTGGAGGCCATCCTCAAGGAAATGGGCATCATGCCCGCCAAAAACCTGGCGGACATGAACGAACAAGCCTGTGAGGAACTGATGCAATCGGGTCGCCCGCTGATCATCGACGAGGCCGACTGGCTGGCCGACAGCAAAAGCCACGTCATGCTCGCGATGGATCTGTATGAGGGTTCACAAGCCAGCATCCTGCTGATCGGTGAAGAGCGATTGCCTGCCAAACTGGCTCACTACGAAAAAATTCACAACCGCATCCTGTCCTGGGTCGCTGCTGAACCCTGCCAAATACGCGATGTGTTGCAGCTGGCGGATATCTACGCCCGTGACATCAACATTGCCGAAGACCTGTTGCTGAAAGTGCTGGATGACACTCGCGGTGTCACCCGCCGGATCTGCGTCAACCTTGAGAACATCCGTAACTGGGCTGCCGACAACGGTGTTGAACGCGTAACTCTTGAAAACTACCGCCAGGCCATCTTCACCGGCAAGGCACCACGGGGGCGTTCATGAATACGTATGCACACGCCAAGAAAATCCGCGTTCAACAGGTGATCTGGGACACCGTGCGCGAGCTGCGCGAGTTCACCGAGGCGGACCTGATTATTCAGGCCAGTAAACGAGCGGGTCAAACCGTCCCTGACGCCAGCGTTCACGCCTATCTGAACAAGCTGAAGCTGGGCGAATACGTGGAGACTGTTGAGGTTGAAAAGCTCAATCACGGACAGGTTCGCAACCGCTTTCAGCTGGTGCGCAATACCGGCCGCGAAGCCCCCCGCCTGACCAGCACCGGTCAGTCCAGCAAGCTGGGCCGTGCGCGGGAAAACCTGTGGCGTTCCATGCGCACTCTGGGCCAATTCAACTACAGAGAGTTGGCCTTAACCGCTTGCACAAATGATGTGTCAGTCGGAGAGGCTGAGGCAAAACGGTTCTGCCGCTACCTGGAACGTGCCGGATACCTGGCCATCGCCAAGCCTCCGGTTCACAAAAAAGCACTGACCGTCTACCGGTTTGTGCAGCACCGCTACACAGGCCCGCTGCCGCCGATCATCCAGACCATCGACCAGGTGTTTGATGCCAATACCCAGCAGATCGTCTGGTCTGCCGACGACGAACAGGAGTCCGAATGATGAACGCCATTCCACTGACCGACACCCTGAACAGCGTCAGCGAACCCCGCTGGATGACCGAGCTGCGCCATCAATGCAGCAATCACTCACAAGCCAAAGTGGCTCGTGAGCTGGGCGTCTCTGGTGCACTGATCAGCCAGGTGCTGAAAGGCAAGTATCCGGGTGATTTAACCCGCATTGAAAAGCTCGTCCGGGGTGAGTACCTGGGCGATACAGTCACGTGCCCCGTGCTCGGAGAACTGGCGTTAGACAACTGCCAGCGCTACCAGCGCCAGGC
>NZ_JAUYVV010000054.1:0-2158 GCF_030689165.1 Oceanobacter sp. 4_MG-2023
GATCTGGATGATACCGCCCCAGAAGCCAGTATTGTGATATCACCCGCGACAGTACAGCTGGAAGCACTGGGTAATACTAGTAATGGTGACTATGCCCCTCAAATCACCGCCGTGGGCAGCGATGGTGCGTATGTGGTGGCCTGGTATGGTGAGGATAGCGGCAGTGGCTATTCGATCTTTGTGCAGGCGTTTAATGCCGATGGCTCCTTGAACGGCACCACGGTACAACTGGAAGCACCGGGTAATGTCAACCATAGCTCCCAGATCACTGAGGTAGGCAACGCTGGCGCCTATGTGGTGACCTGGAGCGGGACCGATAGCGGCGGTGATCTGTCGATCTTTGTGCAGGCGTTTAAAGCCGATGGTTCCTTCAATGGCACCAGGGTACAGCTGGAAGCACTGAATAATACCACTGGTCATGACTATGAACCACAAATCACCGCCGTGGGCAGCGCTGGCGCCTATGTGGTGACCTGGTACGGGTACGAGGGCGCTGGCTATTCAGGTGATCAGTCGATCTTTGTGCAGGCGTTTAACGCCGATGGCTCCATTAACGGCACTGCGGTACAACTGGAAGCGTTGGATACTACCACGGGGGATGGCTATGATCCGCAAATCACCGCGGTGGGCACTGATGGCGACTATGTGGTGACCTGGTACGGTGATGATAGCGACGGTGATTGGTCTATCTTTGTGCAGGCGTTTAATGCCAATGGTTCCTTCAACGGTGACACAGTACAGTTGGAAGCACTGGATAATATCACCGGTGCTGATCGGTCCCCTCAAATCACCGCCGTGGGCACTGATGGCGCCTATGTGGTGACCTGGTACGGAAGGGATAGCGACGGTGATTGGTCGATCTTTGTGCAGGCCTTTGATGATGACGGCTTCTTAAACGGTGCCACGGTACAGTTGGAAGCACTGGATAATATCACCGGTGCTGATCAGTACCCTCAAATCACCGCCGTGGGCACTGATGGCGACTATGTGGTGACCTGGTACGGAAGGGATAGCAACGGTGATTATTCGATCTTTGTGCAGGCCTTCAACGCCGAAGGTTCCGTCAACGGTGACACAGTACAGCTGGAAGCACTGGGTAATACCATCGGTGCTGATCAGTACCCTCAAATCACCGCCGTGGGCACTGATGGCGCCTATGTGGTGACCTGGTACGGAAGGGATAGCGAGGGTGATTGGTCTATCTTTGTGCAAGCGTTTGATGCTGACGGCTCCTTAAACGGTGCCACGGTACAGTTGGAAGCGCCGGGTAATACGACAGGTTCCGAAGAGAAGCCCCAAATCACTGCGGTGGGCAGCGATGGTGCCTATGTGGTGACCTGGAACGGGACTGATAGTGACGGTGACACTTCGATCTTTGTGCAGGCATTTAATGCCGATGGCACACTGGTGATGGATAGTACCTATGAAACAGGGGAGTTGATCACACTACAAAGCAATGAAGCGGGTACGGTGTATTTGGTGAGCGATGCAGTGGCCGTGACCACTGAGGCTGATATCACCAGCGCCAGCAGTAACCTGTGGGCTACCGCGACATTAGCGGTGGCGGGTACGGTCACTGTGGATACCACGACATTGGCGCTGGGCGGTTATTACGCCTATGCCGTCGACAGCGCCGGCAACCTGAGCCTGGCTTCCAGTGAGTGGATTACGTTAGTGGATGAAACGGCACCCACGTTTACGTCTGGCACGACCGCGACCGCGATTGATGAAAACTCCGGTGAAAGCACGGTTATCTACACGGCCACGACGGATGACGCGACGGCGGTTTATTCCTTGTCTGGCACTGACGCCAGTGACTTCAGCATCGACAGCAGTACGGGCGTTGTTACCTTGCTGAACAACCCCGATTACGAAACCAAGTCCAGTTACTCATTCATCGTTACCGCTACCGATGGCGCCGGTAACCATACCGACCAAGCGGTTACTCTCGATGTGAACGACCTGGACGATACTGCCCCAGAAGCCAGTATTGTGTTATCGCTCGCGACAGTACAGCTGGAAGCACTGGGTAATACCAGCGATAGTGACTATGCCCCTCAAATCACCGCGGTAGGCAGCGCTGGCGCTTATGTGGTGACCTGGTACGGGTACGAGGGTGCTGGCTATTCAGGTGATCGGTCGATCTTTGTGCAGGCGT
>NZ_JAUYVV010000055.1:0-2086 GCF_030689165.1 Oceanobacter sp. 4_MG-2023
GACCCGACCAAGACCACCTGATCATCACTGCCAAGAGCCTCTGCATTGGCCCAGCTGCCCCACTCACTTGAATCGGTATTCAAGACCTCTGTCGAAGAATCCACCCGGACGTAAATGGTATAGCTGGTATCTTCCTCAAACGTCCGGCCACTGTGATCTGACGAACTGCCGTTTACCAGATCAAACACCACCGTACTGGTATCAACCAGAGTGACGGTTTCATCCGCGGCCTGCGATATGTTACCGGCACTGTCGACGGCATAGGCCGTATAATTGCCGCCAGCCAGGCCACTGCTATCAACCGCTACACTGGCATCGGCCGTGGCAACGGCCTGGGTCCACAAACTACCGTCTGCAGAAAGAATATCGGCCTCAGTGGCCACAGCCACTGTATCGCTCACCAAATACACCGTACCCGCTTCATTGCTTTGTAGTGTGATCAACTCCCCTGTTTCATAGGTGCTATCCATCACCAGTGTGCCATCGGCATTAAACGCCTGCACAAAGATCGAATAGTCACCGTCGCTATCCTTACCGTACCAGGTCACTACATAGTCGCCATCAGTGCCTACCGCAGTGATTTGGACGGCATAGTCATGACCAGTGGTATTACCCGGCGCTTCCAGCTGTACCGTGGCACCGTTAAAGGAACCATCAGCATTAAACGCCTGCACAAAGATCGAATTATCACCGCCGCTATCGGCCCCGAACCAGGTCACCACATAGGCGCCAGCACTGCCCACGGCGGCGATTTGGGGGACATAGTCATCACCATCGGTATTACCCGGCGCTTCCAGCTGTACTGTGGCACTGTTGAAGGAGCCATCGGCGTTAAACGCTTGCACAAAGATCGACTTATCACCCTCGCTATCCCTTCCGTACCAGGTCACCACATAGGCGCCATCAGTGCCCACCGCAGTGATTTGGGGACTTCTGTCATCACCGGTCGTATTACCCAGCGCTTCCAGCTGTACTGTGTCACCGTTGAAAGAACCATCGGCATTAATGGCTTGCACAAAGATCGAATAGTCACCGTCGCTATCCTCACCGTACCAGGTCACCACATAGGCGCCATCAGTGCCCACCGCGGTGATTTGAGGGTTCAGACCAACACCCAGCCGTACTGTGTCACTATTGACGGAACCATCGGCGTTAAAGGCTTGAACAAAAATCGAATTATCACCGCCGCTATCCCTTCCGTACCAGGTCACTACATAGTCGCCATCACTGCCCACGGCGATGATTTGCGGATCATAGTCATCACCGGTGGTATTACCCGGCGCTTCCAGCTGTACTGTGTCACCGTTGAAGGAGCCGTAAGCATCAAACGCCTGCACAAAGATCGACAAATCATCGTCACTATCCCTTCCGTACCAGGTCACCACATAGGCGCCATCAGTGCCTACCGCGGTGATTTGGGGATCATAGTCATAACCAGTGGTATTATCCGGCGCTTCCAGCTGTACCGTGGCACCGTTGAAGGAGCCATCGGCGTTAAACGCCTGCACAAAGATCGACCGATCACCTGAATAGCCAGCACCCTCGTACCCGTACCAGGTCACCACATAAGCGCCATCAGTGCCCACGGCGGTGATTTGGGGGACATAGTCATCACCATCGGTATTACCCGGCGCTTCCAACTGTACCGTGGCACCGTTTAAGGAGCCATCGGCGTTAAACGCCTGCACAAAGATCGACCGATCACCTGAATAGCCAGCACCCTCGTACCCGCACCAGGTCACCACATAAGCGCCAGCGCTGCCCACGGCGGTGATTTGAGGATCATCGTCATAACCAATGGTATTACCCAGTGCTTCCAGCTGTGCTGTCGCGGGCGATAACACAATACTGGCTTCAGGGGCTATTTCGTCCAGATCGTTGACATCAAGGGTAACCGCTTGGTCGGTATGGTTACCGGCTCCATCGGTAGCGGTGACGGTAAAGCTGTAGCTGGATTGGGTTTCGTAGTCGGGATCGGCCAACAGAGTCACTTCGCCGGTGCTGCTGTCGATGCTGAACAGGGCGGCATCATCGCCCGAGAGCGAGAAAGTCACGCCATCGGAGATATCGCCGGTATCAGTGGCTG
>NZ_JAUYVV010000056.1:0-1973 GCF_030689165.1 Oceanobacter sp. 4_MG-2023
CAGTTGAGTGAGCGAATGTCTGTTGAAATGGTCTGCAATGCGTTTGATATCAGCCGTTCCAGCTATTACGAGTACCGACATCGGGAACCACGTTGATGTGGAGCGCATGGCCCTGAAGGCTCAGGTAAATTAGAGGATGCCGAAAACCTTAGATTTGTGGTAAAAATTCTTGGCTTCATTCAAGCTGATGCAGAAGCTATCAAGGATCTATTGGTTGAGCTGAGGAAGAAACCCAACGTGTTGTAACCAGACACACCCTGTTAGATAGATAAGAAATGCGGGATCAAACGGGATTGGGTGGGATTAAATGGAACGAGTTCAGTGTTCATGCAGGTTTCAGCGATGCTTTAGCGATCTTTGAACAAACCTGTCTAAAAACAAGCGCCGGGCTAAATTGCCCGGCGTTTTCATTTTGGCGGCATATTCATAGACAAAATGCTGCCGTCTAAAAGGATGTGGCTGTCAGAAGTCCTAGAAGTCCTTGCCAACCCATACCACGCGACCAATAACTTCCAGGTCAGGATTACTAGTGTCGAACTTCACCAAGTTGGGCGGGTAGTCTTTGTTGTCACTGATCAGCAGTACGCCTTGCCCTGGAACGAGCGACGTTCTCTTAACTACCAAGTGGCCATCGACTCGGATCACGTACATACGGCCGTCCTGGGGGCTGTTGTTACTAGTGTCGACCATTATGGTGTCATTATCAGAAATGGTCGGTTCCATCGAATCGCCCTTGGCGAACACAACCACCAAATTCTTTTCATGTAACCCTTTAAATTTCAGCCACTTACGCCTAAATGCTAGCTTGCGCGATATTGTTTCAGATTCTGCCAGTGCACCATGTCCAGCACTTACCTGGATGTTGTACCCAGGAATAAATGCGTACTCATCGTGAATGCTTTCTTCATCGATTTTAGCGGCTTGGTGGGCTTCCGAAACAGTTTTTGGGCCTTCGCCAGTTAGTAACCACATAAGGTTTACACCGGACTCTTTGGCCATTCTCAACGCAACAGCGGCCTTAAGATCTCTATCGCCAGAAAGATACCTATAGAGTTGGGATTCACTAATACCTATCTTTTTGGCGAATTCCTTCTTGCCGCCAGCCATCCCTGCAGCCAGTTCAATCCTGGTTGAGATTCCATCCAGAGAGATATCAACTTTTTCTGGTTCATTCATGGCTAGTTAACTTTTATCTAAGTCATTGAAAATTAAATTGAATTTTCATTCTGGCAAGTTATAGACGCCAAAAAGAAAATAAACCTCGCCAAAAAGACTTTACCGACCAACCAAAAAGAAATATCTTTAGCCATATCGGAAAGGCGAACACGCGACAACACGCCTTTATGACAAGTCATTAGAAAGAGGCTAAAAAAATGAGCAAGTCCGAAAACCGCTCAATCAAAGACTGGCACAAAGAAGACATCAAAGCCGAGATCCGCAAGAAAGGCGTCAGCATGGCCGAGCTAGCTCGCGCTAACGGCTACAACCCTCGCACCTTCAGCAACGTGTTTCACCTCAAATACCCGAAGGTAGAACGTATTGTTGCCGAATTTCTGGATACCACTCCCGATGCCATCTGGCCCAGTCGTTATCAGGAACCTATCCGTATTCGTCGGAGCAAGTATACCGCAATGTCTCATAACATCTCGCCGATTTGATTCGATTGATGAAATCAGCTTAGACCGCGCCACCACAGGCGCATAGAGACACAACAGACATTTGATTAGCACCACCACTTTGCGGACAGCAGCAATGGCAAAACAAAACTGGAAGCGGATACAACCCCGCTCACTCAAGCACGCGATGGAATTGTGCGTTGACCACGCCAAGGCCGTTAAAAATTTGTCTGTCGAGCGCATCGCCGACCTGATCGGCATTACCAGTCATTACACACTCTATAAATGGCTCGACGAAGCGCGTATGCCCGCGCTGATGATTCGGCCTTTTGAGCACGCCTGTGGCGTCTCGTTTGT
>NZ_JAUYVV010000057.1:0-1946 GCF_030689165.1 Oceanobacter sp. 4_MG-2023
GATACCGGCGATATCTCCGATGGCGTGACTTTCTCGCTCTCGGGCGATGATGCCGCCCTGTTCAGCATCAACAGCAGCACCGGCGAAGTGACCCTGTTGGCCGATCCCGACTACGAAACCCAATCCAGCTACTCATTTATCGTCACCGCTACCGATGGAGCCGGTAACCATACCGACCAAGCGGTTACCCTCGATGTCAACGACCTGGACGAAATAGCCCCTACGGCATCACTGATCTTGTCAATGGCAACGGAAGAGGTGACAGCCAGTATCGATAAAGACAATCTGTCTCCGCAGCTGACAGCACTGGGCAACAGCGGCGGTTATGCCCTGGTTTGGTACGGTAGTGATGGGGAAGGTGACAACACTATTTTTGCAAGAAGTTATGATAACCAGGGACAGCCAGTAGGTTACCTTATCTCTCTGGAAGCAACTGATGTGAGTCATGGTGAGGATGTTGATCCGCAAATCATTGCTATTGATGACAGCGGCCGCTTTGCAGTGACCTGGCAAGGAGATAACGGCAGTGGTACGTCATCCATTTATGTCCAACAGTTCGAAGCCGATGGCAGCCTCAGTGGCAGTACGGTGGAATTGGATGCAGTGACGGGACAGTCTGAGTTCACACCGCAAATTACTGCGTTGGCGAGCGGTGATTATGTGGTGACCTGGTACGATACCACTGATGTCTACGTACAGGCATTTAATGCCGATGGTTCACTGAAGGGCACACTGACAACGTTGTCAGGTTCCTGGGTCAGCCTGCCACCACAAATCAGTACCAGTGCAGATGATGGTTCTTACGTGGTGGTGTGGAGCAGCTTTGACAGCAGCTTTGATCTGACCGTGTTTGTCCAGCGCTTTAATGCCGATGGCAGCCCCAATGGTAGCCCCCTGTCCCTCGAAGCGACGGGAGTCAGTGATGGGAATGATGGTTCTGCCGTCGCTATGGCATTTGAGAGTGGGGGCTTTGTGGTTGCCTGGGCCGGTGACGATGGTCTTGGTCTATCAATATATGTGCAAACCATTGCTGCCGATGGCAGCCTGATTGGTAGTGCTGTGAAACTGGATGCTCCAGGCTATCCGGAAGGTGAGGATGTGCAGCCCGCACTGGCTCTGCTGGGTGATACAGGAGCCTACGTAGTGACCTGGCGTGGCACCGATGCAGAAGGTGATACCTCGATTTTTGTTCAGCTGTTCAATGCCGATGGATCATTAGCTGGTGACATCGTGACACTGGAAGCCACCGGTAACACAACAGGTAACGATACTTATTCGGAAGTTGCCGCATTCGGTGACAGTGGCGCCTGGGCCATTGTTTGGCAAGGAGAGGATGAACAGGGGGATCAGTCTGTTTTTGTTCAAAGATTCAATGCCGATGGCAGTCTGAATGGAACAGCAATAACACTGGAATCGCCTGATAACAGCAGTGGCGATGATCGTCTGCCACAAATTGTAGCGACAGGCTCAGATGGTGCCTTTATTGTTACATGGTACGGTATCGGTACTGATGGTTACTATCAGGTCTATAGTCAGCGATTTGATGCCAATGGTAGCGCTGTAGAAGTGGCTACAGAAAGCTATAGTCTCGGCGATATGGTGAGCCTGTACAGTAATGAAGCGGGCAGTGTCTATCTGGTTAGCAGCAGCATTAGCGTTAACGATATCAGTGATATTCTGACAGCAGACAGCAGCCTTTGGGTGTCGTCCAGCCTGGCAGCGGCTGGTAGCACAGAGGTGAATACTAGCGGCCTGCAATTGGGTGATTATTACGCTTACGCCGTTGATGAGGCGGGCAATATCAGTCTGGCTTCGGCCCGATATATCACGATTGCAGATATGACAGCTCCAACCTTTACCTCCAGCGCTGCCGGTTACGTGGTGAGCTGGACGACCGCCGACGACGGCGACGGCAGCGGTATTGTAGGCCAACGCTACGACGCCAA
>NZ_JAUYVV010000058.1:0-1796 GCF_030689165.1 Oceanobacter sp. 4_MG-2023
ACGGTATACACCACTTGCCCGGCACCGCTGTTTTCATCGATGGCAGTGGCGGTATCACCAGAGGTAATCGTCGGTGCTGCTTCATCCAAGTTATTGACCGCCAGGGTGACGGTCTGATCAGTGAAGTGACCAGCCCCATCGGTAGCGGTGACGGTAAAGCTGTAACTGGACTTGGTCTCATAGTCGGCATCAGCCAATAACGTCACTTCGCCGGTGGCTGAATTAATGCTGAACAGTGACGCATCAGCCCCCGAGAGGCTATAAACCGCTGTCGCGTCATCGGTCGCTGCGGTGTAAATAACCGAGCTGGCGCCAGAGTTTTCATCAATGGCATCCGCCAACGTGCCGGAGTTAAAGACCGGTCCTGACTCATCCAGATCATTGACCGCCAGCGTCACGGTCTGATCAGTGAAGTGACCAGCCCCATCGGTGGCAGTTACAGTAAAACTGTAGCTTGGTTTAGTCTCGTAATCGGCGTCGGCCAACAAGGTGACTTCACCGGTGCTGGCATCAATCGAGAAGTAAGCCGCGTCAGTGCCGCCAAGGCTAAACGTTACGCCATCCGAAATATCCGCGGAGTCATCGATAATCGCTGTGTAAATAACCGAGCCAGCACCGCTGTTTTCATCGATGGCAGTCGCGGTATCACCAGAGGTAATCGTCGGCGCTGCTTCATCGAGGTTATTCACCGCCAGGCTGACGGTCTGATCAGTGAAGTTACCAGCTCCATCGGTGGCGATTACAGTAAAGTTGTAACTGGACTTGGTTTCGTAATTGGCATCAGCCAACAAAGTCACTTCGCCAGTATTGGTATCAATGGTGAAGTAAGACGCGTCAGTACCACTGAGGCTAAACGTTACGCCATCCGAAATATCAGCAGAGTCATCAGCAACAGCGGTATACACCACTTGCCCAGCACCGCTGTTTTCATCGATGGCAGTCGCGGTATCACCAGACGTAATCGTCGGTGCCACTTCATCCAGATCATTGACCGCCAAGGTGACGGCTTGGTCCGTGTGGTTACCGGCCCCATCGGTGGCTGTAACAGTAAAGCTGTAGCTTGGTTTGGTCTCGTAATCAGCGTCGGCCAATAAGGTGACTTCACCGGTTACCGAGTTGATGCTGAAATCCGCCGCATCGTCGCCAGAGAGCGAGAAAACTACGCCATCAGAAATATCAGCAGAGTCATTGGCAGTAGCGATATACACCACCTGCCCGGCGCCGCTGTTTTCATCAATCGCAGTGGCAGTAGCGCCAGATGTAATGCTTGGTGCCACTTCATCCAGGTTGTTGACCGCCAGAGTGACGGTCTGATCGGTAAAGTTACCAACCCCATCAGTAGCTGTGACGGTAAAGCTGTAACTGTCTTTTGTTTCGTAATCAGCGTCGGCCAACAAGGTGACTTCGCCTGTAGCGGAGTTGATGCTGAAATACGCTGCATCGTCGCCAGAGAGCGAGAAAGTCACGCCATCAGAAATATCAGCAGAGTCATCAGCAACAGCGGTATACACCACTTGCCCGGCACCGCTGTTTTCATCGATAGCAGTCGCGGTATCACCAGAGGTAATCGTCGGTGCGACTTCATCGAGGTTATTGACCGCCAGGGTGACGGTTTGATCGGTGTGGTTACCGGCTCCATCGGTGGCGGTGACGGTAAAGCTGTAGTTTGGTTTGGTTTCGTAGTCGGCATCCGCCAACAAAGTCACTTCGCCTGTAGCGGAGTTGATGCTGAAGTACGCCGCATCGTCGCCAGAGAGCGAGAAAGTCACACCTCCAGAAATATCCGCGGAATCATC
>NZ_JAUYVV010000059.1:0-1720 GCF_030689165.1 Oceanobacter sp. 4_MG-2023
TCGTAGAACACGTTCACCTGTTCGCCGGTGTGCGCCGCCAGCTCGGCGTGGATATAAAACCCGCCGTCCAGCTTGATGCCTTTTTTGGTGATGGTTCGGGTGCCAGCCAGCTCACTCAGCAGCACATCCAGCACGCGCTCGTCGTCGATCGTGCGGATGTGTCCGGCATAGCTGGCTATGCGGGCGGCAGGTGATTCCCCCAGGCTACTGTGGCGGCGGGTGTGGTATTCGTGTTCCAGCCAGTCGTCGCAGTATTGCTGCAACTCAGCCGAGGACATTTTCACGTCGATCAGTTCGTCTTTTTTAAACAGGCGGTCGCTGAAACTCTTGCGCGCTTCAATGGCCTGGCGCTCAACGATGTTGTGGCCGATAAACCCTGGCAACAGCTCGGCAATGTCGTGTGAAAATGTCTTGAAAACCCGTTCGATGTGCGGCTTTTTCCAGCCCTGAAATGGCGGGCAAAATTCCTGCTCGACGCCCAGGGAACGGAATACGTTCTGAATGTATTTGGATTTGTAGTCGGCACCGTTATCGGTTTTGGCAACCTCTGGTACACCCCAGCTCAACAGACAGCGGCGGATTACCTGCGCAACGCCTTTGCTATCAGAGGTGGGCATTACGACAAACAGGGTGCGGCGGCTATAAACGTCAATTGCGCCCAATATGGAATGACGACCATCGGTCAGCATCAGATCGGCAGGCGTACTGTCGAACTCCCAAAGCTGATTCAGCGCGTGAACGTGTTCGCTGGCGCTTCCTTGGGCGTCCATATATTTGTTTTTCCAGGCGTCCGGGTTGGTAACGGCGGTGTATACGGCGCGGTTATCCGATTTCCATTGATTAACCCAGTCACATAAGCGGCGTTCGCTCGGCAGCGTTATATCCTGCCCGGCAAATTCGGCACGAAGTGCTTTGGCCAACGTAGTGATTTTGATATGTGGATGGCCCACGACCATACCGACGATGTATTCACGCAGCGCGGGTTGGCTATCGACAATGCCGCTGCCGCGACGACCTTTGCCGGTGTCACCGGCCAGGGCATCAATGCCCTGTTCGCGGATCTTCTTTTCCCACAAATACAGGCTGGGGCGGGAGCATTTGGGTTCGATCTCGCGTACCCAGGCTTCTACTGTGATTTCTTCCTTCTTATATAAGGAAGCAAACTCGGTATATGCCTTGCCTTTTGGCAAACCACTGGCGCGGTGAAATTCTTGCGCGGCGGTCAATACCGCAAGAATGGCATCGACCTTTTTCTTTTGGTTGGCCGACAGCTTTTTATAGCGATTTAACGATTGTTCACGGTGTTGCTGTTGCAGTTGTGACTGAGCATCCATATCGGCAATAACAGGATTGGATTTTGCGCGGGCGGCCGCTTTTTTGGCCATACTGATACGCAGTGCCCGCTGGCTGGCGGCTGGCAGGCTGCTAATGTGATATTCAAAACCACCGCCACGACCAGAGCGCGGGCGCGATTGCCAAACTTCGGTTGTGGCCTTTCTCGCGATGCTCCGTACGGTCTCAGGCAAACCGGCAACACCGGCTAATTCCTGAGTGCTAAACCAGTCGTTCATTCGTCACCCCCAAACAATTCCAGCTCGGGTGATCCCATACGTTCAACCCGCACGCGATGACTGGCTACCTCGGCCATATGGCGTGCCAGCTCGGCCTTAGCGGCTTCGCCATCTTCATTGCTCATATAAAAAGCCGCGAGTACGGCAAC